>CALCBL010000421.1 GCA_937897495.1 uncultured Burkholderiales bacterium | reverse complement strand
TGCTCACGCGATGAACCAATACCAAAATTGGGCCCTGCCACCAACACATTGCCAGGCTTCACACCGGTTGCAAAATCTGGGCGGTGCACTTCTAAACAATGCGCTGCAATGACTTCAATGCCGTGCTTCATGTAGGCACCTGGTGCCAATGCATCGGTATCAATGTTGGCGCCTACACGCCATACTTTGCGAAATGCCAGTGTGTCATGCTTCATGACAAGACCTCACGCACATCGGCAATGTGGCCCGTCAAGGCAGAAGCTGCAACGGTTGCCGGTGATGCCAAGTAAACCTGAACACTGGCTGGCCCCATGCGGCCTTGAAAGTTTCTGGCCGTGCTTGAAATGACAGTGGCACCTTCTTCAAAAGTTCCGCCATAACCTGCACATGCACCACAGGCATTGGGCAATACACTGGCGCCAGCATCCATCAAAATTTGCATCACGCCTTCTTTGGCTGCTTGCGCTTGATCTCTTGCGCTGGCAGGCGCCACCAGCAGTTGCACACCGGCTGCCACTTTGCGGCCTTTCAAGACTTCGGCCGCTGCGCGCAAATCGGCCAGCTTGGCGCCCGTACAAGCGCCAATGTAGGCCACTGAAGGCTTGACATGAACGTACTCACCGACAGCTTTGGTGTTTTCAGGACTGTGCGGCGCGGCCACTTGCGGGCTCAATTGCGACGCCTCAAAATCAAATCTCTGGCAATCAGCGCTCTCATCGGTTTCAAAAAATTCACACTGCTCAATGACAGCTTCCGAGAGACCTACCGATTTCAAATAATCACGCGTGGTGCTGTCGGCTGCAATCAGTCCCACTTGGGCCCCCATCTCAGCACTCATGTTGGAGAGGGTCATGCGCTCTTGCATACCCAGCCCGCGAACTGTGTCACCCGCAAATTCAACAGCTTGATAGTTACCACCATTCATGCCGAACTTGCCAATCATGTGCAACATCATGTCTTTGGCACAAACGCCTTTTTGAAGTGCGCCATGCCAAACCATTCTGAGCGTTTGAGGCACTTGAACCCAAATTTCGCCTGTGGCCACCACACCCAACATTTCGGTGGCGCCAATGCCAAACATGTAGGTCCCAAAAGCGCCCCCCGTTGGCGAATGAGAATCGCCGCCGACACAAAAATAACCAGGCTTCAGATGCCCTCGTTCAGGCAAAACCACATGGCAAATACCCTCAGAATCGATCACATGCGGCAGTTGCCACTCTTTGGCAACATCGCGTGTCATGCGAATGATTTTTTCAGAGTCAGCATCTCTTGCAGGCACATAGTGGTCAAGCACCAGCACCACTTTGTTTTTATCCCAAATTTCAGCACCGATGTCTGCCAGCATGGGCTTTAAGCGACGCGGGCCAGAAGAGTCGTGAAACATGGCCAAGTCGACTTGGCAGGTCAGCACATCTCCCACGTTCACATGGGCCTTGCCAGCGGCGCGCGCAATGAGTTTTTGGGCTAACGTCGTACCAGAAGCACTAGCGCTGCCATCCCTCCTTAATTCACTTGCTGTGCTCATGACGGCATCACATTCCCAAATAGGCTTGACGCAAGGTGTCACTGGCCAGCAATTCAGCAGGCTTGCCTGTGAATCGAATCAGGCCGTTTTCCATGACATAGGCACGGTCGGCAATTTCCAAAGACTGCCCTACGTTTTGCTCCACCAACAAAACGGCCAAGCCACTTGATTTGAGTTGACCAATCAAGGTGAACATCTCTTCTACCAACAAAGGCGACAAACCCAATGAAGGTTCGTCCAGAATGAGCAACTTGGGTTCAGCCATCAAGCCGCGGCCAATGGCCAACATTTGCTGCTCACCCCCGCTCAATGTGCCAGCAAGTTGTGAAATGCGTTCACGCAACCTGGGAAAAATACCAAATATTTTTTCTAAATTTTCTTCACGTCTTTCTTTGCCGCGAGTGAAGGCGCCCAGCGATAAGTTCTCCAACACATTGAGGTTGGGAAAAACTTTGCGGCCCTCAGGCACATGAATCAGGCCAGCTTGCACCACTTTGCGAGCATTCCAATCCGTTGTGTCTTGCCCATCAAAGTTCACATGTCCGGCACGCGCTTTGATCAACCCACTGAGCACCCCATTCAAAGTGGTTTTGCCTGCGCCATTGCTGCCCAGCAAGGCAACCGTTTCACCTGGCATGACTTCCAAATCAACACCGCGCAAAACCTCTACCGCGCCATAGCCTGCTCGCAACTGTTGAACACTTAACATGGCATTCATGCAGACAACTCCGCCTGACGCAAACGCGCTGCCGTACCGTGTCCCAAATAAGCTTCAATCACTTGAGGATGTCGGGTTACTTCGGCAGGCGTGCCTTGCGCAATCAATTGGCCTTGGGCCAAAACCCACACATGCTCAGCCAAACTCATGACCGCTTGCATCACGTGTTCAATCATGAGCACCGTGACACCCGAGGCTGCAATCGAACGGATGACTGGAATCATGTCGGCAATTTCTTGGGGGTTCAACCCCGCCAGCACTTCGTCCAACAACAACAACTTAGGCTCAGTGGCCAATGCTCTGGCCAATTCCAAGCGCTTGCGGCCAGCCACTGTCAAATCACTGGCCAACTTGTCCAACTGATCGGCTAAACCCACGCGCTCAGCCACTTGTGCTGCCATGGCCAAGGCTTGCGTTCTAGAAGCAGTGTGCAAATGCGCGCCTACTGCAATGTTTTCACGCACTGTTTGGGCCGCAAAAGGTTGCACAATTTGGAAAGTGCGTGTCATGCCCAATTGAGCATTCAAATGCGGTGCTTGCCCCGTGATGTCTTGACCCTGCAAAATGACACGCCCAGTGTCGGGCTTTAAAAAACCTGACAGCAATGCAAACAAGGTGGTCTTGCCTGCACCATTGGGGCCAATCAAGGCAGTCAAAGAGCCTTGAGGCACAGACAGGCTCACATCTTGAACAGCTTTCAAGCCGCCAAAGGACCGACTCACACCTTGAACTTCCAACAAAGGCTTAGTCATTGCGCCTCCACGACTTGGGCGTGTAGCTTGCCAATCCAGCAATGCCACGTGGCAAGAACATCACAATCACAATGAGCACTGAGCCGTAAATGATCATGTTGATGCCAGGCATTTGGCCAAACAAATTGCGCGTGACATCGGCCAACACGTGCAGCGCTAATGCGCCCAATATGGGCCCCCACAAAGTTCCCATGCCGCCCACGATGGCTCCCACCAAAGCTTCTACCGAAGTATGCGAGCCAAAACCAATGGCAGGGTCGATGTATTGAAACACCTGCACATAAAACGCGCCTGCAGATCCCATCAAACCACCCGAGAGAACCGTGGCCCAAGTTTTGACGTGGAAGGGATTGACCCCGACGGCACGGGCAGCATCTTCGTTGTCGCGCACGGCTTGCAGATAAGCCCCAAATCGTGAATTGCGCAAATAAGCTGTGACGCACAAAGCCAAAGTGACCAAGCCCAAGATCAGCCAAACAAAGCCAGCGCGAGATCCAAATTGCATGTTGCCTACAGACTCCTTCAAGGGCAGCATGAGGCCCACACCTGCACCTGTGAATGGCACCGACAAACACACAATTCGAAACACTTCTGCAAAGGCCAAAGTGACCAATGCAAAGTAAGAGCCCTTCAGGCCATATCTAAATGAGAGGGCTCCCACCCACGCCCCCACCAGTGCCGCCATCAACATGGCAGCAGGCAAAGCCAGCCAGGGGTTCCATCCCCAAGTCAATTGGGCGATCGCTTGAAAATAAGCGCCTGTTCCAAAAAACAAAGCATGGCCAAAAGAGAACTGACCGCCAAAGCCACCCAGCACATTCCACGCTTGCGCAATGAGGCAGGCAAACAAAGCCATCATCACAAAATTCAAAACGACACCAGATTGGGTGAGAAATGGAATGGCCGCCACAACCCACACAAACAGCAAGATGCTGAAAAAATCTTTGCGCACTTGCGTCATGAAAAGCACCTCATGTCTTGGCCCCAAACAAACCTTCCGGCCTTAACAAAAGCACACCAATGAAAATCACGAAGATGCCCACCTGACCTAAAGACTCACCCAAAAATAAACCGCCAAACGACTCTACGACGCCAATCAACAAACCACCCAACAGAGCGCCAGCAAAACTGCCCATGCCGCCCAGCACCACCACCGTGAAGGCCACCAGCACAAAGCCATTGCCCACTTGTGGGTTGACGTAATAAGCGGGCAGCAAGAAACAAGCGGCGGCCCCTAGGCAAGCCAAACCCAAACCAAAGCACATGGCATACACGTGCTCGACATCAATGCCCATCAGACGGGCACCTTGTTTTTCCTTGGCAACTGCGCGAATGGCTCGGCCTAAATCTGTGCGTTGCAAAATCACAATGAGCAAAGCAGAGACCACCAAGGCACCCGCAAAGGCCACCAATTTAGGCAAAGACACCATCACTTGGGCAGACTCAGGTCCTATGGCCACTGTGGTCAATGTGTAGGCTGTCTCAATGGTTCGGGTGTCTGATTTGAAAAACAACAGGGCGAAGTTTTCCATCACGATGGAAAGGCCCAAAGTGACCAGCAAAATATTTTCATCTTTGCCATGGCTGGCCCGGTTAATCACAATGCGCTGCATGGCATAGCCCAGCACAAACATGGCGGGCACCATGATCGGCAAGGCCACATACGGGTCAATGCCCCAACGCTCTTTCAGCGCATAGACACCATACAGGGCCATCATGAGTGAGGCACCATGCGCAAAATTGATGATGTGCAACACACCATAGATCAAGGTCAACCCGAGCGCAATCAAAGCATAGACTGCGCCCGTGGTCAGACCATTGAGCAAGGCCGACAGCAAAATGCTGGCATCAAACATCATCAAACCCTATTGCTGACCGACTCAAACAGAAAGCATCAAGCATTCAAGGGGAAGATGGGTTCCACTTCGCGGTAGTCGCGTGGCACGATCACCTTGATGTCGCCCTTGACCACTTGCGTCATCAAAGGTTGTGCACCCATGTTTTGGCCATTGACAAACTGCGTGGCGCCATACGGCATGATGTGATTTGAGAAGGTGCTCTTATTCAAAGCATCAATGATGGCCGCACGGTCGGTCGACTTGGCGCGCTCAATGGCATCGGCCAACAAGGACATGGCGGTGTAGGTCATGAACACTTCATAGCTGAAGAACTGGCCTTGCGCTTCCACACGTTTTTTGAGTTCCAACGAACGCTTGTCGCGGGGGTTGAACCAGTGGTTGCAATCGATGATGCCGTTGGCGGCTTCTGGAAACTCTTTGACAAACTTGTAGCTAGATGCAGCGCCGCCGAGCACCGAGTAGATGGCTTTCGGTGAAATTTTTTGCTGCTGCATGGTGCGAACCAACAAGGCATATTCGTTGTAGTAGTTGGCAGGAATCACGATGTCAGGATTGACTTGCTTGATGCGCAGTGCAATGTTGTTGAAATCGCGCGTGGGGTTGGCATGCTTGATCACTTCTTTCACGTCATAGCCATAACCAGGCAATTCTTTGGACAGCAAATTGGCTGTGCCCGTGCCAAACAAAGACTCCTCGTGAATGATCATCACAGTGCGTGCTGGCTTGCCTGCTGCTGTGTTCAACACGTGCAAGTTAGCCACAGCCACTTCGGCACATTTTCTGTAGCCTGGGCCAAAGCGAAACGTGTTTTTCAAACCGCGTTCCACAATTTGATCGGCCACGCCCACGTCCACCACGTGAGGCAAGTTGTACTTGGCTGCCGCTTGGGTGGTGGCCAAACAAATGGCAGAAGCAAACGCACCCACCACCGCACACACACCAGCTTCGTTCATCTTCTCAATTTCGGCCGTGCCGGCTTGTGGACTTGACTGAGCATCGCCCAACATGGCTTCAATTTTGGCGCCGCCCAATGACTTGATACCGCCCGCCTTGTTGATGTCTTCAATGGCCATCAATGCGCCCATGCGGCACTGCTGACCCGAATACGCAAGCGCACCCGTAACAGGGTGCAACACACCCACTTTCACTGCCTTCGCTTGCGCGCCGGCAATCAAAGGGAAAGACATGGCAGAAGCCGCGGCTGCGGTCTGGCTCATAAAGTGACGACGTGTGGTCATGGGAAGCTCCTTTGGTAGTTCTAGGTGAAGATCAATGAAAATTAGCCGACAGTTCCTTGTCCACCCAGATTTGGGCGTCAATACTGCCAACACGGGACAACTGCATTTGGTACTCGTAACGATCAGGGCGATAAAGGCCCTGCAACCACTGAACAGGTTTTTCCTGATCATCGTAAATCAAACGGCGAACTGCCAACAAGGCAGAACCCACTGGCACGTCCAAATGACGCGCCGTGTCGGCATCGGCCAGGCGAGCAGAAATGGATTGTTCTGCGCGACCCACCTTGACACCCGCCTCTTCCAACAAAACCAAAATTGGCTTTTGCGCCAACTCCCGACGGCCAAAACCATGCGCAATGGCTTCTGGCACCCATGTGGTGATGTGAGAGACGGGGCCTTCACGCGTACTGCGAACACGCTCGGCTTTTTGCACCATGGCACCCGCAGTCAACTGCAACTTATCGCCGATATCTTTGGGCGCCTTGAGGTGCTGCACAGAAATAACCTTGACGGAAGTTCGAAGACCCATGGTGACCAAGTTTTCTAACAAGCCCGTCAATCTGGCTTGCTGACCTTCATGGTTTGACACTTGACTCAACTTGCCTGGCTTTTCAAAACCTTTTTGATGCAAAGGCCGAGTTCCCCT
>CALCBL010000420.1 GCA_937897495.1 uncultured Burkholderiales bacterium | reverse complement strand
GCTAAGTGGCGCTTTTGAAGCATGTAGGTTGGTTAATTCTTTTTTAGGCGTGCGTAAATGCGCGTGACCCACTGCCCTAGATCATCCAAGTAGTTGAACACCACTGGAATGACCAGCAAACTTAGAACGGTGCTGGTGATGAGTCCACCAATAACGGCAATTGCCATGGGTGAGCGAAAACTGGTATCGGCCGCTCCCCAACCTAGAGCAATAGGCAGCATGCCCGCTCCCATGGCAATGGTGGTCATCACAATTGGGCGCGCTCGTTTGTGGCAAGCATCAATCATGGCGTCCCAGCGGCTCATGCCGAGTACAGCAGGATTGCTCCCTTCCGCTGGTTTGCCACGCCGCGCTTCAATGGCGTACTCCACCAGCAAGATGGAGTTTTTGGTAGCAATACCCATCAGCATGATCAAGCCAATGAGTGAGGGCATCGAAAAACTCTTTTGAGCAATCAATAAGCCAACAAACGCGCCACCCAGAGAAAGTGGCAGCGCCGCCAAAATAGTAAGCGGGTGTAAAAAGCCTTTGAAAAGCAGCACAAGTACGATGTATATGCACAACACGCCAATTGTCATGGCCAGACCAAAACTTGCAAACAACTCACCCATGACCTCGGCATCTCCCACCTCAACCACTTTCACGCCCGGTGGCAGACTTTGTAAAGATGGTAGCTTTTGAACCGCCTGCGTCACATCCCCTAAGGGCATACCAGAGAGTTCAATTTCAAAATTGACATTTCGTTGGCGATCGTACCGGTCGATCACCGCTGGCCCGCTTGCAAGTTCTATGCTGGCTACTTGGCTAAGCATGACGGGACCTTTGCTGCCTGGGATGCTTAAGCGCTCAAGCACGCCCAAGTCTTTGCGCGCATCGTCGCTTAGCCTGACCACAATGGGCACCTGCCGCTGCGACAAGTTGAGCTTGGGCAAGGCCGCGTCGTAATCACCCAAGGTGGCTACGCGCAAGGTGTCGCTGATGGCTGCGCTGGTCACGCCCAAATCAGCAGCCTTTGCAAAGTCGGGGCGCACAGCGATTTCTGGGCGTACAAGGCTGGCGGTAGACGCAATAGAGCCCAAGCCATTGACGGTGCGCAAGTCATTTTCGACTGCCATGGCTGCAGTTTGCAAGGCCTGCGGGTCATCGCCTGTGAGCACCAAAACGTATTTCTCACCAGAGCCGCCCAATCCCACCTTGGTTCTCACGCCAGGCAACTGTTGTAATGCCTGACGAATGTCGTTTTCAATTTGCTGCTTAAGCGGACGTTGACTGCGCTCGGTCAGTTGAATGGTCAGTGTGGCTTTTCTAACTTCGGCAGCGCCGCTTCCGGCGAATGGGTCAGAGCCTGCGCTGCCACCACCGATGGTGGTGTAGACACTCTGCACATCTTTTATCGATGCCAAAAGGGTTCGAGCTTGCTCGGCGCTGGCCTGGGTTTGCTCAAGCGTTGATCCTGGGGGCAACTCAACATAGACCTGGGTTTGCGAATTGTTGTCGGGCGGAATAAAGCCTTGCGGCAATAAAGGCACCAGCATGATGGAGCCAATAAAAAACAGCGTCGCCATGACCATGGTCACAACGCGATGCTTCATACACCATGCCACCCAAACCATGTAGTGGGTCAGCCATCTTGGCTCTTTTTCGGGGGTCACGATGGGCTTGAGCATGTAAGCCGCCATCATGGGGGTGAGCACCCGTGCCACTACCAGCGAGGCAAAAACTGCAAGCGAAGCTGTCCAACCAAATTGCTTGAAAAACTTTCCCGGAATGCCTGACATAAAGGCTGTGGGCAAGAATACGGCGATCAAAGTAAAGGTGGTGGCGATCACGGCCAAGCCAATTTCATCAGCCGCATCCATGGCCGCTTGGTAAGGCGTTTTTCCCATCCTCAGGTGACGCACGATATTTTCTACTTCCACAATGGCATCATCTACCAGTACGCCAATGACCAAAGACAAGGCGAGCAGCGTGACCACATTGATTGAGAAGCCCAAATACGCCATTCCAATGAAAGCAGGGATGACCGACAAGGGCAATGCAACGGCTGAAACAAAAGTGGCTCGCAGGTCACGCAGAAACAGCCAGACCACCAGCACTGCCAATATTGCCCCTTCGTACAGCAAGATCAGAGAGCTGGAATATTCTTCTTCAACAGGCGTCACAAAATCAAAAGACTCGGTGATTTCGACGTCTGGATGTTGAATTTGAAAATCTGCTAATGCTTTGCGCACCAAGTGGCCCACGGCCACTTCGCTTTCACCTTTGCTGCGGACCACCTCAAAACCTACCACGGGTGTTCCATTCAGACTGGCAGCAGAACGAGGCGCCGCCAAGGTATCGCTGACCTTGGCCACTTGGTCCAAGCGCACGCGTGCGCCACGGGATGTGGCCAGCTCAATTTGGCCGACCTCTTGTGCGGTTTTGACCGTAGCCAAGGTGCGTACAGCCTGCTCGCCAACGCCCAAGTCCATTCGCCCACCAGAGCCTTCTTGTTGAATTTGTTTGAGTTGGCGCGACACTTCAGCCGCGGTGATACCCAACGCCTGCAAGCGGTTAATGTCAAGCGAAATGTGCACTTCGCGCGTGACTCCGCCGACTCGGTTTACTGCGCCTACGCCACGCAAGGACAAGAGTTTGCGGGTAATCTCCTTGTCGACCATCCAAGACAAGGCCTCGTCATCCATGCGGTTTGATCGCAGGGTGTAGGCCAGTACTGGCGTGCCAGCGAGGTTGATTTTTTGAACAATAGGATCGCGCAATTCGCCTGGCAAATCGGCGCGAACACTTTGGATGGCTGAGCGCACATCGTCCACTGCTTCTTGCACGGGCTTTTCCATTCGAAACTCGGCCGTGATGGACACGGCACCGTCTTGTACTTTGGTGGTGATGTGTTTCAAACCTTGCAAGGGCGCCAAAGCATTTTCAAGCTTGCGGGCCACATCGGTTTCTAGCTGGGTGGGGGCTGCGCCGGGCAAGCTGGCATTCACCGTAATAGTGGGTAGATCAAGATCTGGAAAGTTTTGCACTTTCATTGAACCAAAGGCTATGAAGCCTGCCACCGTCAGCAGAACAAATAGCATGACCGCTGGAATAGGGTTGCGGATCGACCATGAGGATACGTTTAACACAATGGTCCCCCTTTATTTGGCCAAAGGAGCTTGATTCACCACGCGCACTGTATCGCCTGAATTTAGAAAAGCACCTCCGCTAACGACCACCTGATCATCTGAATTGATACCACTGAGTATCTCTTGTCGGTCACCGCTCAAACGTCCCGTTTGAACTTTGGTCTGTGTCACTTTTTGATCAGCTCCAACTGTATAAACGTAGCTGAAACCATCGCGTAAAACAACAGCGGTTTGAGGGACGGTCATGGCCTTGCTTTGGCCGAGTAAGATTTCACCCTTGGCATACATACCCGCTCGTGCTGATCCAATTTGATCTGTCAAGTCGACATACACCAAGGCATTGCGTGTTTGCGCATCCACTGAAGGGGATACCATGCGAACCTTGCCTTGCAACACTTGTCCGCTGGCCGCTGTAATTTTGACTGGCGCGCCAACTTTAATGCGGCCAATATCAGATGCAGTGACTTCTGCACGCCATTCGAGACGGCCTTGCCTAATAAGCCGAAATAGCTCAGTGCCAGAATTGACAACGCTACCAATGGTCGCTTGTCGATTGGAAATCACGCCAGCATCGGGTGACTTTACTTGGGTCTGCGAAAGTCGAACGGTTTGTAATTGAACTGCAGCGCGTGCCGATTGAACACGTGCCTGAGCAATGGCATCGGTGGCAAGTGCTTGGCTTAGCTGAGCGTTGCTAAAAAACCCTTGCACTTGCAGCGATTTCGCTCGATCAGTTTGCACTCGGGCTTCTAAGGCATTGGCGATAGCTTCGGCTAAGCTGCCCTCAACTTGTGCCAGCTCTGCTCGCACAATGTCAGACTGCAAAACGGCAATGACATCACCTTGCTTGACGCGGTCTCCCACATTGACGCGCACTTCAGTGATCTTTAACCCATTGGCTTCAGCACTAATGATCGCTTCTTGCCAAGCAGCGAGAGAGCCATTTGCGATGACTTGCTGGTTGATTTCTAGCTTTGTGGGCTTTGTAACATTGACTGAGAGCGCAGGTTTAGTTGCCTGCACTGATCCTTTGCTTGTGTCGTTAGCCGCTTCGACAAAAAAAGGAAATGTCACGATTAAAGTACACAATACTGCTTTCATATATTTCTCGCTTTTTTCAATGCAATTAATTGTAGAAGCGAAGGCAATTAAACAAAAAAATCGATACCGTATTTCCCTAAATCGATTGACATTAATGATTTCTGTTTAGTAAGTGTGTTGGCAAGGTATAAGTCCCAAAGTGTTCTGAGTTAAAAAGCAAAAAGCAGCGCGTAAGGCGATGCTTTTTAGGTGACTACTTGGCCTAAGCTTTGACCACAAAACCTCTGATTAACAGAAAGCCGGGCTCCTCAAAAACCCATATAAATAAACGGGTTACAAGAAAAAATGGCAAACGTGTAATATTTCGTGTAATTGAACGAA
>CALCBL010000419.1 GCA_937897495.1 uncultured Burkholderiales bacterium | reverse complement strand
CTTCCGATCTTCACACCCGCGGCGATCGCGAAGCCGCGCGTGGCAAACAAAGTGGTCGCACTCAAGAAATTCAACGCCTGATCGGTCGGTCCATGCGCGCTGTGTTTGATTTGAAAAAATTAGGCGAGCGCACCATTCACCTCGATTGCGATGTGCTGCAAGCCGATGGCGGCACGCGCACGGCCAGCATCACGGGTGCCTTTGTGGCGGCCCAAGATGCGGTGGATTGGCTCATTCACCATGGCAAGTTGACAGAGTCCCCTATTTTGGATTCGGTCGCAGCCATTTCTGTTGGCTTAAAAGATGGCACTGCCTTGCTTGATTTGGATTACACCGAAGACTCTTCGTGCGACACCGACATGAATGTGGTCATGACGGGTGCAGGCAATTTTGTGGAAGTGCAGGGCACGGCAGAAGGCGTGGCTTTTACTCGCAAAGAAATGGACAGTTTGTTGGCGTTGGCCGAAAAGGGCATTGCCGAGTTGGTGCAGTTGCAAAAGCAATCCCGCCAAACGCACGTGCACGCAGGAGCTTGATTTCATGAAGATGGTTTTGGCGTCTAACAACGCGGGTAAATTGGCCGAATTGCAAACCATGTTTGGCGCGCTCAATGTGCAATTGGTCCGCCAGTCTGAGTTGAATATTTCGGAAGCCGAAGAGCCCTACAAAACATTTGTTGAAAACGCGTTGGCCAAAGCACGTCATGCTGCTGAACAAAGTGGCTTGCCCGCTGTGGCAGACGATGCCGGCTTGTGCATTGATGCCTTTGGTGGCTTGCCTGGCGTAGATACAGCCTACTATTGCACGCAATTTGGGTATGAAAAATCAGATGCCAACAATGTGACGGCAGTGCTTGAGCAAATGGCCGATGTTGAAAACCGACGTGCCGCCATGGTGAGTACTTTGGTGGCTGTCAGAAGTGCCTACGACCCAGAGCCTTTGATTGCCGTGGGTCGGGTGGTGGTTGACATTGCAAGAGAACCTCTAGGCGCCAATGGTTTTGGATTTGACCCCGTGTTGTTCTTGCCTGAATTTGGAAAAACTTTTGCGCAATTGCCCGTAGAAGTGAAGAACGCCAACAGCCACCGCGGTCGATCCTCGCAAGCCATGGTGGCGCTCATGCGCGAGCGCTGGGGTCTTTGAATGAAACAAGCCTTTGACGTGGTACACGCCATGCGACCTGGCTTGCTGCAGTTGCAATCATTGCCACCGCTTTCTTTGTATGTGCATTTGCCGTGGTGCATTCAAAAATGTCCCTACTGCGATTTCAATTCTCACGAATGGCGCGACAACTCACAAGCCATGCCAGAGCAGCGCTACATCGATGCCTTGTTGGCAGATTTAGAAACCAGTTTGCCTTTAGTTTGGGGTCGACCTGTTCACAGTGTTTTCATTGGCGGGGGCACACCCAGTTTATTCACACCGAGCAGCATCGATCGATTGATCAGTGGCATCAGGGCCCGATTGCCTTTGGAGGCAGAAGCTGAAATTACATTGGAAGCCAACCCGGGTACCTTTGAAAAAGATCGCTTTAAAGCCTTTCGTGCGGCCGGTGTCACGCGTTTGTCCATTGGCGTGCAGAGTTTCAATGACGGGCATTTAAAAGCGCTTGGCCGCGTGCACAACCGCGATCAGGCTATGGCTGCCGTTGAAGAAGCGCAGTCTGCTTTTGAAACCTTCAACTTGGATTTGATGTATGCCCTGCCGGGTCAAACACTGAGCGATCTGACGCAAGATGTTCAAACAGCTTTGAGTTTCAAGCCACCTCACATTTCCATTTACCACCTCACCATCGAGCCCAACACGCTGTTTGCCAAACATCCGCCCGTGTTACCCGAAGAAGACGACGCCTACGCCATGATGGACTTGATCACTGAAATGACAGGCGCTGAAGGTCTGCAAAGGTATGAGGTGTCTGCCTATGCCAAGCCGGGCCACAAATGTTGGCACAACCTCAACTATTGGCAGTTTGGCGATTATTTGGGCATTGGTGCTGGCGCGCACAGCAAGCTGAGTTTTGCGCATCGCATTACGCGGCAAGTGCGTTTTAGAGAGCCGCAACTCTACATGACCCAAGCGCTTAAAGGAGAGCCTGCCACGCAGCATGAAGAAGTGTCGCGCGAAGAATTGCCCTTTGAGTACATGCTCAATGCCTTGCGTTTAAAAGAGGGCTTTAGCTTGGCCGATTACATGGCCCGAACAGGATTGGCCATGACCTCAATCCAAAAGGGTTTGGCTCAGGCCGAAGCCAAAGGCTTGCTTGTTCGAGACTTGGCCAAAGTTTGGCCCACTGAAAAGGGGTTTGATTTTTTAAGCGATCTGCAAGAGTTGTTCTTGGCAGAACCTTGAACAGTGCGCCATCAACAAGGCACTGTTTTTTCAGGTAGGTGAAGAAAGGGCCGAATTCATTTTCTTGCCAAAGTCACGAAACATAGCGATGGTTTGATCGGTAGGGATGAGGTACTTGGCGCGCTTGTCTTCAGGTTGGTTGAAGGTTTTCAACAAATCTTTTTGACGCAAACGCGTGATGCGCTTGTGCAAGGTGGCAGGCGAACCTAAGTGAGTGAGGCCAATGGCTTCTCTGACAGTCATGACACGGTTTTCAAACCAACTTAGCGCAATTTCTTCAAGCAATGCTTTTTCATTGGCGTCTAAATTCGGCCCGTCAGGTAAAGCTTGAACAGACTTGGCCAATTGCAGAAACCGCATGTAGGCATTGGCGCTGGCTGATTTGGTTTGAGAATGCATGGCGATATTCTATGTGCAGAATTTGAAAAGCATGTTTGAATTGATGTAAATCTTCAGAGATTTTTTCACACTGAGTGAAGCAATTCCCACAGGCGGAACGCTGTCATGGGCATTTGTAACTTGAGTGCTTTATCGGCATGGCCATTTCTGGCCATGGCATCAGCCACGGCATTCACCACACAAGGTGTTGCACCAATCGTGCCCAACTCGCCCACGCCTTTGACGCCCAAGACGTTGTTGGTGCTGGGAACCGTTTGGTTGGTGAATGTATGGAACATTTCCGGCATGATGTCTGCTCGGGGTGCCGCATAGTCCATCAAACTGCCGGTCAGCAATTGACCGCTTTCTGCGTCATAAACCATGCCCTCTAACAAGGCTTGACCCATGCCTTGCACGGCGCCGCCGTCAAGTTGCCCCTCCACAATCATGGGGTTCACAATGCGGCCTGCATCGTTCATCGAGGTGTAAGACACCACTTTGGTTTCGCCCGTGGCAGGGTTGAGTTCGATCTCGCAGATATGACACCCGTTGGGCCAAGTGGGGCCGCTGGCGGTGGTGCTGGATTGCATTTCGATGCGCGCCTCAGGTTGGCGCTTGGCCAAGTCTGCCAATGAAATTTTCAGGTCGGTTCCTTTGACGCTGAAGGTGCCGCCTTGGTAGGCTAAATCTGACGCAGAGGCTTCTAAAGCTTGGCCTGCCAATTCACGGGCTTTGTCCAAAGTTTTCTCGGCACCCACGCGCATGGCCGACCCCCCGGTGAAAAGCGACCTAGAGCCCGCGCTGCCAAAGCCGTTGGCGCGGTCGGTATCGCCCAAAATAACGCGCACTTGCGAAATGTCAACACCAAACACATCGACCACCAATTGGGCAAGGGAGGTGGCAATGCCCTGACCCATGGCATTGACCGCAGAGACCACTTCAATCATGCCATCGGCCAAAATTTGGACCTGCACGTTTTCTTCTAGCGCGTTGCCGCCTGTCCATTCCAAAAAGGTGGCAATGCCCAAACCACGCCATAAGCCTTTGGCTTTGGAGGCAGCTTCCCGTTTGGCAAAGCCGTGCCAGTCGGCCTTTTCCAAAGCCTCGTTCATGATCATCTCAAAGGCGCCAGTGTCATAGACCTGGCCCATCGGATTCTTGTAGGGCATTTGATCGGGCTTGATGAAATTTTTGCGTCGCAGTTGCACGCGGTCAATGCCGCTCACGCGCGCAGCCTCGTCCATCAAACGCTCCATGTTGTAAATGGCTTCAGGGCGACCTGCACCGCGGTAAGCACCGGTACTTGCGGTATTGGTCATCACGCCCGTGAAATGGTAGTCAATGGTTTGAATGTCGTACACGCTGCTTTGCACCCAAGGGCCTATGAGCATTTGGATGGCCAAGCCGGTCATGGTGGGGTAGGCGCCTACATTGGCCAAGGTTTCGATGCGCAAGCCCAAAATTTTGCCGTCTTGGGCCAAGGCCAAAGACGCTTTGGTTTGAATGTCGCGGCCGTGTGCGCTGCTCAAAAATTCTTCGCTGCGGTCGGCAATCCATTTCACTGGCCGGGCCAAAGTGTGTGCACAAAAAGCAGTGACCACGTCTTCTGCATAGGCGCCGGTTTTCATGCCAAAGCCACCGCCCACATCGCCCACAAGGACGCGGACTTTTTCTTTGTCAATGCCGAGAAGATCGGAAACGGTGGTGCGAACGCCTGTGGGCATTTGACTGCTCATGCGAATGGTCAGTCGACCGTTTTCTGGGTAGGCCAGCACGCTTCGGGGTTCAATGGCCAGAGCGGCGACGCGCTGGTTCACAATGTCCAGGTGAACCACATGTGCGGCTTGTGCAAAGGCCGCTTGGGTGGCCGTGATGTCGCCATAGCGAGTTTCTGCCACGCGGTTGTCGGGCGCTTCGGTGAACAAAGGGGCATTGGGCGCCAGTGCATCGGCCAAGGTGCTTGCACTTTGCAAGGGGTCAAACTCAATCTGAATGGCCTCAGCTGCATTGCGCGCGTTTTCTTCAGTGTCAGCCACGACCGCCGCAATGGGTTCGCCCACAAATCGAACGGTGTCTGTGGCCAGGGGGTAGCGTGTGGTGGAAGACAAGGGGCCACCATCTGCCCGTTTGAAGTTCATGGGACGCGCCATGGGCTTGACGCCTGCAGCCAAGAGGTCTTGACCTGTTATGAGGCCATAGACGCCCGGCATGGCCTTGGCAGCAGTGGTGTCAAGGCGGGTAATTTTGGCGTGTGGATAGGGGGAGCGAAGGAAAACCAAATAAGACTGACCGGGCAGGGTGACGTCGTTTGTGTACTGACCTGCGCCTAGAAGGAGCTGCTGGTCTTCGAGTCGTTTAACCGATTTGCCGCTGCCAAAGCGGGTGGTCTCGGGGGATGAATCTAAAGATGAGGTGGCTAAAGCTTGGTTCACAGACGGGTTCTCCTTGAGGCGAAGTGTAGCTTTGAAGTGTATTTTTTGCTCAAGTGGGCCAAAATGGCTAACGCCGAGTTGCCCCATAGGTGACACTTAGGTAGGATGGTGTCAAATTGACGAAGTGAGGTTTGCTATGGACAATTTTTTCCTGCTGGTTATTGCTGTCCTTTTTATCCTTTTGGCAGGTTTTCTGATTTTCTATTTTCAGACCCAGCAAAGTTTTCAAGAAATTACTGAAAAGCTAGAGGAAATTCAGCATCCTCATGGCAGCATGCTTTCTTCTGAAACGCTTAAACGCGAGTTAGCGATGCACCACGACAAGCTGGTCTTGCTCGAGGCGGACATCTCTAAAAATAAACGTGAGTCCTTGCTAGAAGAAGAATTAAAGATGTTTGATGTCGCAAGGCATCAAATTAAGGCCAGCATTGCCGGCCTCAAATCCAGTGGTGAATGGATAGGGCTGCCCTTTGAGTATGAGTGGACTGAAATGCTAGATCGATTGCCCAATGTGCTGAGTTTGTACAGAAAATCTGAAGCCGATAAACGTGCCAAAGAACTTGAACAAGATCAAGGCGTACCGCCTGCCAACTAAGCCAGAGTATTAAAATGGAGGGCAAAGTCAAATTTGCCCTTTTTCGCTCATTATTTTTTGACTTGAATCAATTCTGAATGGGCATCTTCTGCGATCATTCAGGCACATGTTCAGCGTTTCCAATCTTTGTTGCTCCCGCGGTGAAAAACGTCTGTTTTCAGGCGTCTCCTTTTCATTGCAAGCCGGCGAGTATTTGCATTTGGAGGGCGACAATGGGGTTGGGAAAACCAGCTTGCTAAGGCTGGCTTGCGGCTTAAGTCCTCTGGAAGAGGGCGAGATTTGCTGGCAAGGCCAGCCAGTTTCCGAAAATTCAGATGAATTTAGAGCCAATCTGGCCTATCTCGGGCACCAATTGGCCCTCAAAGAAGACCTGACCCCCCTAGAAAATCTGCTTTCCCATGCTTCTATTGCCGGGCGCCAGTTGTCTTTGACCGATGCCATGGCGGCCTTGGCTCAGTTGGGCCTCAGGGGCCGCGAACATTTGC
>CALCBL010000418.1 GCA_937897495.1 uncultured Burkholderiales bacterium | reverse complement strand
CAATGTGGGAAGAAATAGGTGCTGCACCATCCAAACGCTGGAAATGCAACAAATGACCGCCTGCATCCACAATGGCAATGCTCACGGCCCACTTATTTTTCTGCGCTTCTGCTTGCGCAGCTGCGGCAATGGCTTGAACATCGGACAATTCGAGGGTAGATTGAGTTTTCATAGGGCTTTGTGGGTAAAAAATTGAACAATAAGCATACCGCAGCCTGAGCTTGGCATTGACTTTGTGAAAGTCACAAGACAAAAGACCCTGAAATCTTTGGTAAATAGGGCATTTCGGGTTACAAGCCCTACAATTTGCTCACCCGATACAGGGTGGATTATTAGGAGTTCAAACATGAGCGATCTTCAAAACATTGAACAACCCAGCTGGGGTAGCGTCGGCACTACGCCTGCCGAGCGAAACAAAGTCATGCGCAACACTTACATGTTGCTGGCCGTTAGCCTCTTGCCCACTGTGTTGGGTGCATGGCTTGGTGTTGCTACAGGCATTACCCAATCTTTAGGTGGCGGTCTAGGCTTCATCCTGTTTTTAGGTGGTGCCATTGGCTTCATGTACGCCATCGAGAAAACCAAACACTCGTCTACAGGCGTTTTTGTCTTGTTGGCGTTCACGTTCTTCATGGGCCTCATGCTGTCTCGCATGATTGCCATGGTCTTGGGCTTCAAAAACGGCCCTGACCTCGTCATGACAGCCTTCGCCGGCACGGCCGGTGTATTTGCAGTGATGTCCGTCTTGGCCAGCGTCATCAAGCGCGACTTGTCTGGCATGGGCAAGTGGTTGTTTGTGGGCGCCTTGGTTCTCATGGTGGGCGGCATCGTCAATATTTTTGTGGGCTCAACGGCCGGCATGATGGCTTTGTCTGTGGCTGCCATCGGTATCTTCAGCGCCTACATGTTGTATGACCTGAAGCAAATTTTGGACGGCGGTGAAACCAATTACATCAGCGCCACGCTCATGTTGTACATGGACTTGTTCAATGTGTTCCAAAGCCTGTTGGCCTTGTTGGGCCTCTGGGGCGGCGAGCGCGACTAAGCAACTGAATTTCAAACCAGTTCAAAGCACCTGAGTTCGAAAGAACTCAGGTGCTTTTTTATTCAGTGTCTTTCAAAGACCGCCATGCTTTCGACATGCGCGGTATGCGCAAACATATTCACCACGCCAGCACTCACACAACGGTACCCTGCCCTGTGAACAAACAAGCCAGCATCCCGCGCCAAGGTGGCTGGGTTGCAACTGACATAGACAATGCGTTTGGGAAACTGCCAGTCGCCTCTTAGGGCGTCGTTCTCTTGCAATTCAGCCAAGGCCTTTGCCAAGGCGAAGGCACCCTCTCTGGGTGGATCAATGAGCCACTTGTCGGCAATGCCATCGGCCATGAGCATTTCAGGCGTCATTTCAAACAAGTTGCGTGCAATGAATGACGTGGGCGCTAAGCGTTTTACGCCTTCACGAAGCGCTTGGTTGTGCTCGTAATTTTCGCGCGAGCGCGCCACCAAAGTTTCTGCGCCTTCGATGCCCACCACTTCTTTGGCCGTTGTGGCAATGGGCAATGTGAAATTACCCAAACCACAAAACCAATCGATGACTCGCTCGTGTGCTTCGGGCTTGAGGAGGCGCAAGGCCCGTGTGACCAAGACCCGGTTGATGTGCGGATTGACCTGCGTGAAATCGGTGGGCTTGAAGGGCATGTGCACACCAAAATCAGGCAAGTCATAGGAGAGCTCGATGCCGCCTTCGTCCATGAGCTTGACGGTGTCAGGCCCTTTAATTTGCAGCCACCACTGCACATCATGCAGGGCAGCAAATGCACGCAAGCGCTCCTCATCGGCAGTGCTCAAGGGTTCTAAATGACGCAACACCAAAGCCGTGACGGTGTCGCCCTGTGCCAATTCAATTTGAGGCACCGTTTCACGGGCGTCCATGCCAAAAATAAGTTCGCGCAGTGGCAGCAAAAGCGCACTGATTTTGGGCGGCAAAACGCGGCACGTTTTGATGTCGGCCACATAACGGCTTTTGCGTTCATGAAAACCAATGAGCACTTCACCTTTTTTATGAACATAGCGCACTGACATGCGGGCTCGGTAACGGTAGCCCCAACTAGGACCTTCCATGGGCCGCAATAAGTTCTCGGGTTTGACTTTGCCCAAGTGCCACAAATTGTCTTCGAGGACGCGCTGTTTCACGGCCACTTGCGCACTGGCTTCTAAGTGCTGCATCTTGCAGCCACCACAAGCGCCAGCATGCAAGCCAAAGTGCGGGCAACCAGGTCTTACCCGTTGAGAAGACTCTCGGTGGATGGCGGTGACTACCCCTGCTTCCCAATTGTTCTTTTTGCGGTGGACATTGGCGGTCACCATTTCAAATGGCAAAGCACCTTCTACAAAAACAACTTTGCCATCTGGCCTTCGGGCAATGCCTTGGGCTTCCATGTCGAGTGCATCAATGTGCAACCATCCTGTGGGTAAGTCAGAACGTCCTAAGATAATTTCTTGCGTCTGCTCTTCTCGTGTTGAGTCTTTCTGTTTGCTCATGGACGGGCTGGCAATAATTTGGCAGGGTCAACAGGTTTACCTTGCTTGCGTATTTCAAAATGCAACTTGACGCGATCTGAGTCTGAACTGCCCATGTCAGCAATGCGTTGGCCTTTGGTCACGCTTTGGTCTTCTTTGACCAACAGTGTTTGGTTGTGCGCGTAGGCGGTTAAGTAGGTGTTGTTGTGCTTCAAAATGACCAGGTTGCCATAACCCCGAAGACCTGAGCCCGCATAGACCACTTTGCCGTCGCCGGCAGCCAGAACGGGGTCGCCCGCTTTGCCTGCAAAGTCGAGACCTTTGTTTTTGGCTTCGTCAAAACCCGCCAAAACGGGTCCTGGATGGGGCCATGCGAAGATCATGCCGTCGTCACTGACGTTGACTGGCGCAGATGCACTTCTTGGCGCTGCATTGGAAGCGCTAGAAGGCGCACTGGATGCTGTCGGGGTGGGCGTATTGCTTGTTGAAGTGTTTGCGGGTGTTGGGTTCTGAGCCATGACTGGCTTGGTTTGCCTGTTGGCAGCAAGCTCCATCACAGGTGGTGCCACACGCAAAACTTGATCGACTTCAATCATGTTGGGGTTGTCAAGGCCATTCCATTTGGCAATGTCGCGCCATGCTTGTCCATGGTCCAAGGCAATTTTGGTGAGCGTGTCTCCGGGACGCACGCTGTAAAACCCGGGCTTGCCCGCATTTTCTGAGCCCGTCATGGCGGGCCCCATGGAAACGGGGGAACTTGTGGCCACAGGTGCACTGGCTTTTGCACTGTCACTTGCCGCTTGCGGCTGTACTCTTTGGACAGGGCGTGAAGTACTTTGTCCTGCCACTCGATCTTCTACTGGAATAGGTCCGCGCGGGCGTGACGTACATGCAGCAAGCAAGCAAACAGACAAGACACTGATCACCATCCAACTTTGACGGCCACTCAACAATTTCATTCCATACCCTTCAGGAGATACCCGATTTTAAAGGGACAAAATGAACGGCCTCTAAAACACTTTGCTTGAAGCCTTGGTTTGTTTTGTCCACCACCATGAGCGCTTGTTGGCCATTGGCTGTGACGGTGGGAGCGACCAGCCTGCCACCCACAGCCAATTGATCTAACCAAGCTTGCGGCAAAGTCTCGCCCCCTGCCGCAGAAATGATGGCGGCATAAGGGGCACCTTTGGGATAACCCAGCATGCCGTCGCCAAACAGCAAGTGAACATTGGCCAATCGAAAATGTCGCAAATTAGAACGTGCTTTTTCGTGCAAGCCCTTAAGGCGCTCTATGCTGTAAACCTCGGTGGCAACGTGGCTAAGCACAGCAGCTTGGTAGCCGCATCCTGTGCCTATTTCTAGCACGCGACCTAGCTTGCCACTTGCACCCTCCAGCAACAACTCAATCATGCGAGCCACCACATTGGGCTTGGAAATAGTTTGTCCTAAACCAATGGGCAAACTGGTGTCTTCATAGGCCTGATTGACCAAGCCGCTTTCTACAAAACGATGGCGCTCGACTGCACCCATGGCTTCCAAGACCAAGGGATCTTTCAAGCCTTGAGCAGCCAGCTTTTGCACCATGCGTTGTCTGACCGCACTGGAATCTAAACCCAGACCCTGCGGCTTTGAAGGTGCGGCCTTTTTAGCAGGCGCTTTGGCCGGCGCCGCCTTTTCTTGAGTGCTGAACTTGATTGGAAAACCGGGGCGCTGTGCCATCAACCCTCCCACACCTGGAGCTTGGACAAGTTTTGTGACCACAAGCCAGAATTTTCGTGGTCTGTGAGGTCGACCTGCAAGGGTGTGATGGTGACGTGACCATTTTTTGCGGCATAAAAATCGGTGCCTTCGCCATCGTCCATGGCCTCGCCGGCATTGCCAATCCAGTACATGGTTTCACCGCGAGGGCTCAGTTGAGTAATGACGGGTTCTGCAGCATGACGGCGACCCAAACGACACAAGGTAGCGGCTTTGTACTCTGCCGTCTTGTTCGGAATGTTGACATTCAACAACCAAGGCGACTTGCCAATGAGTTGCGCTTGTTCAAATTGCGCCACCATATTTTTGGCAAATTCTGCGGCGATGTCGAGATGCCCCCAGCCTTTTTCTGTTTGAGAAAACGCCAAGGCAGGGATGCCAAACAAATAGCCCTCCATGGCCGCACCCACGGTGCCAGAATAAAGGGTGTCATCGCCCATGTTGGCGCCGTTGTTAATGCCCGACACCACCAAATCGGGGCGATAACCCAAGAGGCCAGTTAAGGCAATGTGCACGCAATCGGCAGGTGTGCCATTGACATACCGAAAACCATTCTCGCCTTGCCTGACGTAAAGGGGGGAATGCAGCGTGAGCGCGTTGGACTTGGCGCTGTTGTTGTGCTCGGGTGCAACCACCTCCACATCGGCTACTTGTTTCAGGGCGTGGTAAAGCGCCACAATGCCATCTGCGCGGTAGCCATCGTCGTTGGAGATCAATATTTTCATGGGTCTGTCCTTGGGCTCAATTGTAGGTCGCTACCGAGACAAGCCAATGGCTTGTTTGCCCTTTATATTCAAGCCATTGAATGATTTTTGAGGAGAATTTCTGTGCACGCTTGGCTCTGTGAAAACCCTGTAGGTGTCGAGGCTTTAAATTGGAAAGAAATTCCAACGCCCGTACCCCAATCTGGTCAAGTCTTGATTCGCATTGAGGCGGCCAGTTTGAACTTTCCCGACCTGCTCATTGTTCAAAACAAATACCAAATGAAACCTGACCTGCCTTTTGTGCCAGGTTCAGAGTATGCGGGTGTGATTGAAGCGGTAGGTGAAGGCGTGACGCACCTGAAGGTGGGGCAATCTGTTGCCTGTTTGTCAGGTACCGGTGGCTTTGGCACACACACCCTCGCTCCCGCCAAGTTGTGCATGCCTCTGCCCGCTGGCTTTCCTGCGGTAGACGCTGCGGCCTTCATCATGATCTACGCCACTTCGCACCATGCGCTCATTGACCGCGCAGCTTTGAAAGCTGGCGAAACGGTACTGGTTTTGGGTGCGGCGGGCGGCGTTGGCACTGCCGCCATTCAGATTGCCAAAGCTGCGGGCGCTCGGGTCATTGCGGCTGCGTCAACCGACGAAAAATGTGCGCTCTGCAAATCATTGGGTGCCGATGAAACCATCAACTACACCACGCAAAACATTCGGGAAGCACTCAAAGCAATGACAGGCGGTAAGGGCCCCGATGTCATTTATGACCCTGTAGGTGGTGACTACGCCGAGCCTGCCTTCCGCTCCATTGCCTGGCGCGGACGCTACTTGGTGGTGGGTTTTGCGGCAGGCCCTATTCCTGCCCTGCCCTTTAACTTGGCCTTGTTAAAAGGTGCGTCTATTGTGGGCGTTTTCTGGGGTGACTTTTCACGCCGCGAACCTCAAGCCAACGCGGCCATGATGGCTGAATTGGCGCAGTGGTATGCGCAAGGTAAAGTCAAACCTGTGATTGACAGAACCATGCCCATGAGCGAATTGAAAGCCGCCTATGCCCACATGGGTTCACGTGGAGTGATGGGCAAACTGGTGATGGTCAATTAAGGAAGAGTGGCGCTGGCTTGCACGGCATAAGCCAAGCGCCATCTACTTCATTATTTTTTCTTTTTGAAAGCTGGGTCATAGCGTTTGATCCAGTCAAAAAACTCGTGGTACCAGATCACGTTGTTGGCAGGCTTCAAGATCCAATGATTTTCATCGGGGTACCACAGCAAGCGGGCGTCTACACCCTTGGCTTTGAGCGTGTTGTAGTAGGCTAAGCCTTGCGCGTCTGGCACACGATAGTCTTTGGCACCATGAATGACCAAGGTGGGCGTTTGCATGGTGGCAGCATAGGCATGTGGGCTTTGTGAGTGCACCTTCTTCATGTCGTTCCAATACCAGCCACCCAACTCTTGCGCATGCCAACCGTAGGCATCGTCAGAGAACATGCCCACCCAGTCGTAGCAGCCTGCGTGGCAAACATAGGCTTGATAGCGGCCTGGTTTCACATGCGCATTCATCCACGCCACCATGTAGCCACCGTAGCTGCCGCCTGTTGCAAACACACGCCCCTTGTCAATCCAAGTTTTCTTGCGCAGCCAATCGGTGCATGCTTCCATGTCTTGCAATTCCAACTCACCCCATTTGTGCGTGATTGAATCGAGAAACTTCAAACCAAAACCAGATGAGCCATGGTAGTTGACGTTGGCCACCACATAGCCTTGGGCTGCAAACACATGGTAGTTCCAGCGCCAATGCCAGACATCGCCTGGGCCGGTGTGCGGCCCGCCATGAATGGTGTGAAGCAAGGGGTATTTTTTGGTTTGATGAAAACCGGGTGGGTAGTGCAACCACACTTGCACATCGTCTCCCTTGGCCCCTTTAAACCAGTGCTCTTCGGTGCGGCCTAAAACAATGCCCTTAAGCAGATCATCATTGAAATGCTCAATGCGTTTTGAAGCTGACGACACACTGCGCCCTGACTCATCCACTTGAGTCACCTGAATTCGACCTGGGTGAACCGCCTTGTCCATCAGGGTGACCAATTGACCCGCAGCCTCATCAAAGGCATGTACCGTGCCGCCTTCCGTGACCACAGTCGGTTGCAATTTTGCGATGTCAAAACGCCAAACATGTTGACGGCCTCTGTCTTCTGCTTTGCACAGCAATGCACTGCCGTCTTCGCTCCACTTCAAGGGCATTTGTG
>CALCBL010000417.1 GCA_937897495.1 uncultured Burkholderiales bacterium | reverse complement strand
TTTCATTCATGCGCCAGTCGCTGACAGCAGAGGTTGAAACAATCAATGCGCCGGCTTTGTTCAAGCCAGCAACACGTGCACGAACCAAAGCGGGATCAATTGACAGACCAATTTTTTGCGGAAAATCAACCATGTTGCTGCCATTGAAAGCATTCAGTGTGGTTGGACCTGCACCCCAATAGTTGGGGCTTGTCACGTTTGAGCTGTTAAATGTCCACTGGTCCGTGTCGTTGGTTTTTTCACGGCGGCTTGACTTGAATCCAAACTTCAAAGTGCTGTCTACATCTCCAAAGTTAAGCTTTCGGCTCAAATCAAATTTGCCATGATTCTCATTGTCTTTACTCAACCTAGATTGAAATGTGATGGCGTTGAGTGTGAACTTGGTGGGGTCATAAAGGGAGCTGCCTGCAGGCGCTGTAATCACAGGCAGCATTGTGTCCTTGAAGGTCAAGCCCGTCACGTTTTGTCTGAATGCCACGCTGTTCAAAGCGTCGGGTTGATCTTCGTTGGCAGAACTAAATCCAAGGCGACCTTCTAGTTTCCAATTGTCCCATGCATGCGTTCCACCAATGACTTGAGAGACGATGTCACGTGTGTATTTTCGCTGTCTTAAATTACGCTCTGCACGGGCGTTGAAAGGTGTATCTTCAGCTGCAGAACCGCCTGTGATGTTACTGATACCGAGGCGATCACGACGCTCAGAATCGCTGAATGCACTCCAAAAAGTCTTTGAATACAAGGTTTGATCTTTGTTGGCACGGTAATCTAAGTTCAATGACAAAGCATTGCGCTCGCGCACGGGCAAATAATCACGCAGTTCAACCGAAGTCAATTTGCCAGCTGACCAACCACCACCGGTTTCGACATCGTCTGAAGCAAATTTGCGCGTTTCGGAACTAAAGCCCATGGCAACACCCAGTTTGCCATCCATAAAGCGATCGGCCCAAAGCGCGCTGCCAAATGGGTTACTTTGCTTGGAGAGTTGGTCGTATCCCAAACCGCCGTTAAGGGTTAGAAGCTTTCCTGGAATATCAAATGCA
>CALCBL010000416.1 GCA_937897495.1 uncultured Burkholderiales bacterium | reverse complement strand
GCCGCGGCGCTTTCTCACGAATTTGGAAATTGCCAAAGCCGGAGATTTTGACATCCGCTCCTTGTACCAGTTGCGTCGCAATCAAGTCAAAGAAAGAATCAACCATGTCCTTAGATTCGCGCTTGTTCAGACCAATTTGTTCGAACAACAAATCAGCCAAGTGCGCCTTGGTAAGTGCTGGTGTTTCGAGGCTTTCAACAGAAAAATTCATATCAACTTTCAGGCAAGCATCAGGTGCGCAAACGGGCGGCTATCTTCAATGCCAAATGATCTAGCACAGACTTGACTGTGGATTCAATTTGCACATCTGTCAATGAGGCTTCGTCGCTGTTCAAAACAAGTCGCACAGCCAAACTTTTTTCAACACCGAGCGAGGCCTGTGGACGGAACACATCAAACAAAACAGCACTTCGAAGCAGGCCTGCTGTAGGGGCTTCATGAACGGCTGCCATCAATTCAGCGTGCGTTACTTTTTCGGCCACCACGACTGCAATGTCTCGCTCTACGGCTTGGAATTTTGCGACGCCTTGCGCCACTGGCACGTGTCTCTTGAGGACGGCCTCCAAATCGAGTTCAAACAAAATAGGCGCCTGCTGCAGGTCCCATGACTGACGCCAACGAGGATGCAACTCCCCCACATGGCCAACCACATTGCCATGCAAAGAAACTTGCGCACATCGCCCGGGGTGCATGGCAGGATGTTCAGCCGACGCAAACACCGGCTTGGCGGGTGCCAACAAAGCCTCTATTTCACCTTTGACGTCAAAGAAATCAACGTTTCGAACCTTACCGCCCCAGGAAGTGGAAGACACCGGCCCATAAGCGACGCCCGACACACGCATGGGCTGACTCAAACCTTCAACGGTGGTGTCTGAATCCTTCACCGAGGCATCGCGCAAAAACACCCGTCCCAATTCAAAGACACGCACGCGATCGGCTTTGCGATCTAGGTTGAACTTCACCACTTGCAATAAGGAGCCCAGCAGGCTGGTGCGCATCACACTCATTTGGCTGGCAATGGGGTTGAGCAATTTGAGCGGGTTGGGGTTGCCCGCCAGTTCATGCTCCCAGCGTTCTTCCACAAAACTGAAGTTGATGGTCTCTTGGTAACCAAGCGCTGCCAAACTGCGACGCACTGCAAACGGGCCGCGCACACTTTCTTTGCGAATTTTGGCCGTGATGGGGGCCAAGGGTGGCGTGGTGGGAAGCTGGGTGTAGCCCACCATGCGTGCAACCTCTTCAATGAGGTCTTATTCAATTTCCAAATCGAAGCGCCAGCTGGGCGGGTTGACCGTGATCAAGCCTTCTGTTTCTGAAACTTCAAAACCCAAGCCACGCAGTGCATCGGCACATTGCTTCTGGCTCAAGGTCATGCCGATGACTTTGTTGGCACGCGCCACGCGCAATGTGACGGGCTTGCGAACTGGCATGTTCAACTTTTGATCATCGACAGGGCCAATTTGCGTTGAAGGTGTACCGCAAATATCAATCACCAATTGGGTGATGCGCTCAATGTGTTCAACCGTGCTTTCAGGGTCTACACCGCGCTCAAAGCGATGGCCCGCGTCGGTTGAAAAGTTGTAACGGCGTGACCGGCCGGCAATGGCTTTGGGCCACCAGTAGGCGGCTTCGATGTAAATGTTTTGCGTGTCATCAGACACCGCAGTGGCATCGCCACCCATGATGCCTGCCAAGGACTCTACTTGAGCGTCGTCTGCAATCACACCCACTTTGTCGTCTACCGTCACGGTGCTGCCATTGAGCAACTTCAGTGACTCATTGGCGCGGCCCCAGCGAACTTGCAAACCGCCATGAATTTTGTTGAGGTCAAAAATGTGGGAAGGCCGCCCAAGCTCAAACATCACGTAGTTTGAAATGTCCACCAAGGGGCTCACACTGCGTTGACCACATCGCGCCAAACGGTCCACCATCCATGCGGGCGTTTGGGCTTTGGGATTGACACCCTTCACCACCCTGCCGCTGAATCGGCCACACAAGTCAGTGGCATGCACAGCCACCGGCAATGTGTCTTGAACTTGTGCCGCGAGTGATTTGAATTCAGGTGCTTTCAAGGGCGTACCCGTTAGGGCAGAAACTTCTCGGGCAATGCCGTAGACACTCAAGCAATGTGCCAAGTTAGGCGTGAGTTTGAGTGTGAAAAGCGTATCGTCGAGCTTCAAATAAGTGCGAATGCTTTCGCCCAGGGGGGCATCGGCAGGCAACTCTAGCAAGCCACCATGATCGTCTGCAATTTTGAGTTCTTTGGCTGAGCACAACATGCCCTGGCTTTCGACACCGCGCAGTTTGCCCACCTTGATCTGGAAGGGTTGACCATCTTCACCGGGGGGCAACTCTGCGCCCACCATGGCGCAAGGGATGCGGATGCCCACACGCGCATTGGGTGCGCCGCAAACAATGTTGAGCAAGGTGGGTTGGCCGACATCCACTTGGCAAACGCGCAAGCGGTCTGCATTGGGATGCTGCTCTGCACTTTTAATTTCACCCACGACCACGCTGGAAAACGGTGGTGCTACAGGCTGAAGTTCTTCAACCTCCAAGCCCGCCATGGTGAGGGTTTCGGCGAGTTGTTCGGTAGTGAGGGGTGGGTTACAAAACTCACGCAGCCAAGATTCAGGAAATTGCATGGTCTTTTAGGATTGAAATTGACTCAAGAAGCGAACGTCGCCATCGAAGAACAAGCGCAAATCATTGACGCCATATCGGAGCATGGTGAGACGGTCGGGGCCCATGCCAAAGGCAAAGCCAATGAATTTTTCTGGGTCGAGGCCCATGTTGCGAACCACATTGGGGTGCACTTGACCCGAGCCGGCCACTTCTAACCATCGACCGGCCAAGGGACCGGTTTGAAATTGAATGTCAATTTCTGCGCTGGGTTCTGTGAACGGAAAGAAGCTGGGGCGAAAGCGCAGAACCAAGTCGTCGCTTTCAAAAAACGTGCGGCAAAAATCGGTGAACACCACTTTCAAATCTTTGAAACTGACGTTCTCGCCAATCCACAAACCTTCGCATTGGTGAAACATGGGCGAGTGAGTGGCATCGCTGTCAACACGGTACGTGCGACCAGGCGCAATGACGCGAATCTCAGGCATGCCCTGCCCTGCTTCCAGTTGTGCTTTGTAGCGCTTCACGTGCTGCACTGCATGGCGAATTTGCATGGGACTGGTGTGGGTGCGCAACAAATGACCGCCTTCTACATAGAAGGTGTCGTGCATGGAGCGCGCAGGGTGATCTTCTGGGGTGTTGAGGGCCGTGAAGTTGAACCAGTCGGTTTCAATTTCAGGGCCTTGCGCCACTTCAAAACCCATAGAGCCAAAAATTTGCTCAATGCGTTCTAAAGTGAGAGAAACTGGGTGCAGGCCGCCTTGTGTAAGGGGGCGCCCTGGCAATGACACGTCGAAAGCTTCTGCTTTCAGTTGAACGGACAACTCGGCATCGGCCAAAGCTTGGCGGCGCGCATTCAGCGCAGCTTCAATGCCCTGCTTGGCCATGTTGACGGCTGCACCGAAGCTTTTCTTTTCTTCAACGCTTAAGGCGGCCATGCCCTTCATCATTTCGGTGATGCGGCCTGACTTGCCCAAATACAGAGCCTTGGCATTTTCAAGATCGGCGGGGGTTTGGGCCTGTGCAAAACTGGCACTGGCCGCTTCAACCAAACTGTCCAACTCGGTCATGGTGGGAACTTTAAAAGGAACTTAAATTCAACATAAAAAAAGGATTGAAGCCTTCGCAAGCCTCAACCCCCTTGATCGACTGTGATATCGACTGCGTGAGTGCTTAAGCTGCGGCCAACTTGGCCTTGACTTGGTTCACGATACCCGCAAAAGCGGCCTTGTCGTGCACGGCGATGTCCGCCAACACTTTGCGGTCGATTTCGATGGCAGCCTTTTTCAGGCCATTGGCAAATTGACTGTAGGTCATGCCGCATTCACGAGCCGCAGCATTGATACGAGCGATCCACAACTGGCGGAACACACGTTTCTTGGTACGACGGTCGCGGTAGGCGTACTGACCGGCCTTCATCAC
Source organism: uncultured Burkholderiales bacterium (assembly GCA_937897495.1). GTDB lineage: Bacteria > Pseudomonadota > Gammaproteobacteria > Burkholderiales > Burkholderiaceae_C > Limnohabitans_A. Next base: position 2,070 of record CALCBL010000416.1, on the reverse strand, counting down.
CGCTTGTTTAGCGATGCGGAAGACATTACCGCGGCGGCCGCGGAAACCTTTGGCCAGGGCCAATACTTTTTTGTGACGGGCTCTTGCCGTAACACCACGTTTTACGCGAGGCATATTTTCTCCTTGTTCGTCAGTGAATTACAAGCCAGCCGAAGGCAGCATTTGTGCCATGTGACCCATATTGGTCTCATGCACGCCTACTGAACCACGGAGGTGACGTTTGTTCTTGGTTGTCTTCTTCGTCAAGATGTGACGCTTGAAGGCTTGACCGCGTTTAACGGTACCACCAGGACGAACTCGGAAGCGCTTTTTAGCGCTGCTTTTGGTCTTCATTTTGGGCATTTGACTGCTCCTTAATTTGTGCTCGTGAGGCGTCTGCAAACTCCTTGCAGCCTTGTTGGCCCCGAGACACTTTTAATCAGCCATTCACTTGCATGTTTGGCTGTGCGAGGTTTTTGCAAACCTCATTTTTCAGAGATCCCGAAGGACCTCTTCAAACTCACTCTGAAGCTGCCGGAGCGGCTTCGTTGGCTGTTTTACCAGCCGGTTTTTTGCGACCTGGTGCAATCATCATGATCATTTGGCGGCCTTCCAACTTTGGAAACTGCTCAACCACAATCAGATCACCCAAGTCATCGCGAATACGCTGCAACAGTGCCATGCCCAACTCTTGGTGGGTAATTTCGCGACCGCGAAAACGCAAGGTCACTTTGCACTTGTCACCATCGGCCAAAAATCGGCGGATGTTGCGCATCTTGATGTTGTAGTCACCGTCATCGGTACCAGGTCGGAATTTAATTTCCTTGATCTCAATGACCGTCTGCTTGGCTTTGGCTTCGGCAGCACGTTTTTGTTCTTGGTATTTGAACTTGCCGTAGTCCATAAGCCTACAAACCGGGGGCGTTGCGGTGGCTGCAATTTCAACCAAATCAACATCCAACTCTCCTGCCATGCGCAAGGCATCTGCCAAAGAAACGATTCCAAGGGCTTCGTTCTCGGGTCCGGACAAACGGACCTCAGGGAAAGTGATTTCACGGTTCAGACGATGCTTACGCTCTTCGCGCTGGCGGCGGTCACGAAATTCAGTGGTAGCGATGGTTCAAATCCTTTAAAAAATAACTGCACAAGGCAGCCCAAACCGACGGGCAAGCGTCAAGCTAAAGCAATCGGAAAATACCTTCAAACTTTAGATTCAATGTCTGATTGGATGAGTTCAATGAACGCATCAACAGACATGACACCGAGGTCTTTGTTACCCCGGGCGCGAACCGCGACAGTACCTGCAGCCTTTTCTTTGTCGCCAGCGACAAGGATGTAAGGCGGCTTCTGCAATGAATGCTCGCGTATTTTATACGTGATTTTCTCGTTTCGGAGGTCTAAATCGACCCTAAGGCCTTGATTTCCCGCTAGTTTTTGCATTTTTTGGGCAATTTCGCGACAGTAATCGGCCTGAGAATCGGTAATGTTGCACACCACCACCTGAATTGGAGCCAACCAAACAGGCAAGGCACCCGCGTGCTGTTCGATCAAAATTCCGATGAATCGCTCCATGCTGCCAACGATGGCGCGGTGCAGCATGACGGGGCGATGGCGGTTGCCATCCTCGCCCACATACTCAGCATCCAGGCGCTCAGCCATTGAGAAGTCAACCTGAATGGTGCCGCACTGCCACTGGCGGCCAATGGCGTCTTTCAAGGTGTATTCAATTTTGGGGCCGTAGAAAGCACCATCACCCGGGGCAATTTCAAAATCACAGTTGGAAGCTCTCAAACTTTCCATGAGTGCGTGTTCTGCCTTGTCCCAAATTTCATCGGAGCCAATGCGCTGTGCAGGACGCGTGGCCACTTTGTAGATGATGTCGGTAAAGCCAAAGTCTTGGTAGACCTTTTGCAAAAGCGTTGTGAAGTTGACGCTCTCTGGCAAGATTTGGTCTTCGGTACAAAAAATGTGACCGTCGTCTTGCGTAAAGCCGCGAACGCGCATGATGCCGTGCAAGCCGCCTGTGGGTTCGTTCCGATGGCATTGACCAAACTCACCATAACGCAGCGGCAAATCGCGGTAGCTCTTCAT
>CALCBL010000415.1 GCA_937897495.1 uncultured Burkholderiales bacterium | reverse complement strand
CTTGGGCCAAAATTTGCGCTTGATCTACCTCCACTGAAACTTGGTGCACTGTGGCGCCAGCAAACTTGGAACCCGCATCAATGGCGCGCTGGTGCGTGTTCAATCCGGCAAATGCGGGCAACAATGAGGGGTGGATGTTGATCAGACGGCCTTGATAGTGCGCCACGAAAGCAGGCGTCAAAATTCGCATGAAACCCGCCAGCACGACCAAATCGGGATCATGCTCATCAATTTTCGCCATCAGGGATTGGTCAAAAACCTCCCTAGAGTCAAACTGCGTGTGGTCTAGCGTTTGAGTTTTGATGTTTGCAAACTCAGGGTGCTCTTGCAACCAAGTGAGGCCAGACGCTTGAGGCTTGTTGCTGATCACAGCGGCCACCTTCACGCCCCATTTCTTGGACCAAGCTTCTTGATGCGCGGCTTTCACGATGGCTGCCATGTTGGAGCCAGCGCCAGAAATCAAAATAACAATGTTTTTCACAAATAGACCGTCAAGCATGACCCCGTATTATCCCTGCCGCAGACATCTAAATTGCAATTTGTCGCAGCGAAGACACCGCATTTGCGCACGGTCGTGCTAAAAACGCACTTTCCCCTCATTTACTGGCATTGACCGGAGACACACCTCATGGATTTGGCATTCACTCCCGACGAACTCGCATTTCGCGAGGAAATTCGCGCTTGGGTAAAAGCAAACTTACCTTCCGAAATTTCGCAAAAAGTTCACAGCGCCATGCGTCTCTCGCGTGACGACTTGCAGCTTTGGGCCAAGATTTTGGGCAAGAAAGGTTGGCTCGGTTGGGGCTGGCCTGAAGAGTTTGGCGGACCTGGTTGGACAGCTGTGCAAAAGCATTTGTTCGAAGAAGAATGCGCATTGGCCGGTGCCCCGCGCGTGGTGCCTTTCGGCCCCGTCATGGTGGCGCCTGTCATCATGGCTTTTGGCAATGCTGAACAACAAAAACGTTTCTTGCCAGGCATCGCCAGCGGTGAAGTTTGGTGGAGTCAAGGCTACAGCGAACCTGGTTCAGGTTCTGACTTAGCGTCCCTCAAAACGCGTGCTGAACGCGTGGGCGACAAGTACATTGTCAATGGCCAAAAAACCTGGACCACCTTAGGCCAGTATGGCGAATGGATTTTCTGCTTGGTGCGCACCAGCAACGAAGGCAAACCGCAAACCGGCATCTCCTTCTTGTTGATCGACATGAAGTCGCCTGGCATTACGGTGCGCCCCATCAAATTGCTCGATGGCGAATGCGAAGTCAATGAAGTGTGGTTTGACAATGTAGAAGTACCTGCAGAAAACCTGGTGGGAGAAGAAAACAAAGGCTGGAATTACGCCAAGCATTTGTTGGCCCACGAGCGCACCAACATTGCCGACGTGAACCGCGCCAAACGCGAACTCGAGCGTCTCAAGCGCATTGCCAAAACCGAAGGTGTTTACGAAGACATGCGTTTTCGCGATGAAATTTCTAAATTGGAAGTGGACATCGTTGCTTTGGAGATGTTGGTCTTGCGTGTTTTGTCGGCAGAAAAGTCTGGCAAAAACTCACTCGACATTGCAGGCCTTTTGAAAATCAAGGGCAGTGAAATTCAACAGCGCTACACCGAACTCATGATGTTGGCAGCCGGCCCCTTCAGCCTGCCCTTCATCTTCGAAGCCATGGATGCAGGTTGGCAAGGCGACTTCCCCGGACACGAAGTGTCCAACGCACCGCTTGCAGCCAACTATTTCAACATGCGCAAAACCACGATCTACGGCGGCAGCAATGAAGTGCAGCGCAACATCGTGGCTCAGGTAGTTTTGGGTTAATGACTTAACCCCTAAAGGACACATCATGGATTTCGATTTTTCAGACGATCAAGAACAATTGCGCGACGCTGTTCGCAAATGGGTCGACAAGGGCTACACCTTTGACCGCCGCCGCGAAATTACGCACGCGGGCGGCTTTGACCGCGCCGCCTACACCGAACTGGCAGAGCTGGGCCTGTGCGGCCTGTATGTCAGCGAAGATCAAGGCGGCATGGGCATGGGGCCCGTTGAAGGCATGGTGGTGATGGAAGAATTGGGCCGCGGCATTGTGCTCGAACCCATGCAGCACGCTTTCATTGCTGGCGCCGTTTTAGAAGGCTATGCACCCGATGCTTTGAAGGCCGCATGGCTGCCCAAAATTGCAGGCGGCGAAGCCATTGTGGTGTTGGCACACCAAGAACGCAAATCACGTTACAACACCCACAAATGCGATGCGCAAGCGCAGCAACAAGACGGCCAATGGCTCATTAGCGGCACCAAAAGCATGGTGGCCGTGGGTGACCATGCAGATGCCTTTTTGGTGCCCGCCATGGCATCCGGCAAGCTGGCTTTGTTCTTGGTGGCCAAAGGGGCCAAGGGCTGCACCACGTCGGGCTACGGTACCCAAGACGGTGGCCGCGCCGCCGAACTCCAACTCAATCAAAGCCCTGCAAGTTTGCTAACCCTCGATGGCCAAACCGCATTGAGCCACGCAGTGGACATTGGCATTGCGTGTGCCTGCGCTGAAGGCGTCGGCGTGATGGACAAAACCATGGCCATCACCGTGGACTACATGAACACCCGCAAGCAGTTCAACACCACCATTGCCACCTTCCAAGCCCTGCGTCACCGCGTGGCCGACATGAAGATGGAGCTGGAACTGGGCCGCTCGATGAGCTACTACGCAAGCTTGAAACTCAACACCCCAGCCGCGGAGCGCCACCAAGCCATGGCCCGTGCCAAATACCAATTGGGCAATTCCATGCGCTATGTGGGCCAACAATCTGTGCAATTGCATGGTGGTATTGGCGTGACTGACGAGTACATTGTGAGCCACTACTTCAAGAAATTGACGCAGCTTGAAATGACTTTCGGCGACACCCTCCACCACCTGGGGGAAGTCTCTGCCAGCATGCAAGAAACAGCTGGCGTGTTTGCTTAACGCCGGCCCGACATCTAATCGATCAATCTGGAATTTTGAGGCACATGTGCCATCAAAAAAGCCATTTGATCGGTCAAGATTCTGCGGTTTCGCAAAATGAAATCTTCCCACAGGCTGGGCACGTAAGGGGTGTAGAGCAATGGCATGCCTGCTTGCTCAGGTGTTCGGCTGCTTTTGCGATGGTTGCATGAGCGACACGCCGTGACCACATTCATCCAATTGTCGATGCCATTTTGTGCAAAGGGCACGATGTGCTCGCGGGTGAGTTCTGTTTCATGAAATCGCTGGCCGCAATAAGCACACACATTGCGATCTCGAATGAACAATTTGCCATTGGTCAGGCCGGGGCGGAGTTCGAAAGGATTGATGCCATGAACACCGCGGGTGCCAATGATGCTGTTGACCTTGATGATGGACTGCTCGCCCGTGATGGCATTGTGGCCACCGTGAAAAACAGCAATTTCTTGACCCGCTTCCCAGCGGACATCTTCGGCTGCGTAATAGACCACAGCTTGTTCCAAAGAAATCCAGGACTGCGGAAGCCCTTGGGCAGACAATTTCAAGACCTTCACAAGCGACTCCATCCAACGGTAAAACCATGACATGAAACGAGAACAGGCCAGTCTTTCTGGTCAGTCACAATATACCCTGTAATCAATTCATTTTTATGACGCAAACAGCATGAAGGTATTTCGCGGATTCAACCATCCAGACAGGGCCCATCAATGCGCCTTGACGATCGGTAACTTTGACGGTGTCCACCGCGGCCACCAAGCCATGCTCGCGCTCTTGAAAAACGAAGCTGCGCACCGCGGGGTACCCAGTTGTGTGATGACCTTCGAGCCACACCCCAGAGATTTTTTTGCCAAGCTGCACAACAAGCCCGAATTAGCACCTGCACGAATTGCAAACCTGCGCGACAAACTGCTAGAACTCGATCGCTGCGGCATTGACCAAGTGGTGGTGCTGCCCTTTGACGCACGCTTGGCAAGTCAAACACCAGAGGACTTCATTCAGTCTGTCTTGGTCAAGGGTCTGGGTGTTCAATATTTGCTGGTGGGCGATGATTTTCGCTTTGGCGCCAAGCGGGCCGGCGACTACAGCATGCTGGATGCCGCGGGTCAGCGCCTGGGTTTTGATGTGGCTCGGATGAACAGCTACGAAGTGCATGGCCTCAGGGTTTCAAGCTCTGCTGTCAGAGAAGCCCTGGCCAAGGGCGACATGAACGGGGTAGCCCGCCTTTTGGGACGGCCCTACAGCATCAGCGGTCATGTGGTGCATGGCCGAAAGCTAGGGCGTGGCCTAGGCGCCTCTCATGAAGGCGCTCAGGACGGCTTCAGAACCCTCAACTTGCGCTTTAGCCACTGGCAACCCGCAGCCAGCGGCATTTTCAATGTGGAAGTTCATGGCTTAAGCCCCCAAGCCTTGCCTGGGGTGGCCAATTTGGGCATTCGCCCCTCTTTGGACCCCAACGATGTCAATGGTGGCAGGGTACTGTTAGAAACCCATTGCTTAGACTGGCCAAACCAGCTTGGGGTCGAAGGTGGCTACAGTAAAATCATCCGAGTTGACTTGCTGCACAAATTACACGACGAACTCAAGTACGACAGCTTGGAAGCCCTCACTTTGGGCATTGCCAAGGACTGTGACGATGCGCGTGCATTTTTCGCCGCTAGAAATGCGACTTTGCAAGTCCCCACACCATGACGCTTTGAACAATGTCCGAACAAAAAACAAATTACCGTGCCACTCTGAACATGCCCGACACCGCGTTTGCAATGCGCGGCGATTTACCCAAGCGTGAGCCTGCCTGGGCCAAAGCTTGGAGCGACGAAGGCCTGTACAAAAAACTGCGGGTAGCCCGCCAAGGTGCCCCCTTGTTTGTGTTGCACGATGGGCCGCCGTATGCCAATGGCAAATTGCACATTGGTCACGCCCTGAACAAAGTACTCAAAGACATGATCGTCAAGTCCAAGCAATTGGCGGGCTTTGACGCGCAATACATTCCCGGCTGGGACTGCCACGGCTTGCCCATTGAAAACGCCATTGAAAAATTGCATGGCCGCAAACTGAGTCGCGACGACATGCAAGCCAAGAGCCGCGCCTTTGCCACCGAGCAAATTGACCAACAGCGCGAAGACTTCAAACGCTTGGGCGTGTTGGGTGATTGGGATCGACCCTATCGCACCATGGACTTTGCCAATGAAGCCGGCGAAATTCGCGCTTTCAAACGCGTCATTGAACGTGGCTTTGTCTACCGCGGCCTCAAGCCTGTTTACTGGTGCTTCGATTGCGGCTCTTCGTTGGCCGAATTTGAAATTGAATACGCCGATAAAAAAAGCGACACCCTGGATGTTGCCTTTGAAGCGGCCGACAATGCCGCACTGGCCAAGGCGTTTGGTCTCAGCGCCCTGCCCGACACGTCCAAATCGGTCTTCGCAGTCATTTGGACAACCACCGCTTG
>CALCBL010000414.1 GCA_937897495.1 uncultured Burkholderiales bacterium | reverse complement strand
ACACCGGAGCCAAAAAATACTTGCGTTTGTTTGCCGGCCAAGAAGGCTTCTTTGTCGAAGCTAGGCGAGGCACCGGTAGCCAGCTCCATGCTTTCTAAAGCGGTGGCAAATTCGGCGCCAAAGCGTGCATGCAATGCGGCCGCTTCTGTCAGTGGCATGGCTTCGAAGTCTTGGGGCAAACGCTCGCTGCCAGATTCAAACACAGTCATGGTTTGCGTGCGCAAGTTGACAATGCCACCAAACAATTTGCCTTGGCCCACAGGCCAAGTCATGGGCACGCAGGGCATGCCCAGTTCGCGCTCTACTTCGTCCAAGATATCGAGAGGGTCGCGCACTTCGCGGTCCATTTTGTTGACGAAAGTGATGATGGGCGTATCGCGCTGGCGGCATACTTCAATGAGCCTTCTGGTTTGCGCTTCCACACCGTTGGCAGCGTCAATGACCATGAGGGCGGAGTCAACGGCCGTGAGCACGCGGTAGGTGTCTTCGCTGAAGTCTTTGTGGCCGGGGGTGTCGAGCAGGTTAATCACATGGTCGCGGTACAACATCTGCATGACGGACGAGGCCACCGAAATACCCCGTTGCTTTTCAATTTCCATCCAGTCGGAGGTGGCGTGGCGCGAGGCCTTGCGGGCCTTGACCGAGCCGGCAATTTGAATGGCGCCCGAGAACAGCAAGAGCTTCTCTGTGAGCGTGGTTTTACCCGCGTCAGGGTGAGAAATGATGGCAAACGTCCGGCGGCGCCGGGTTTCTTGGGCGTAAGTCAATGTGGCTCCAGGGGGAATTTGGGTGTCTGGCTTGAAATCCAGATATGCCGCTAGTATAATTTGCGCAATTCCGAGGAGCGTTGCAGCGGCCCCTACTAGATTTAATTTAGTGGCGAGGACGTGAGGCTCGGAACCCTACTTTGCAACCACGCTCATCCACTTTTCAGCGGGATGAGCTCTTTTTAAATGAGTTTCCCTCTGAGATGTGGTTTCAAACCTTAATTTGGAGCACACCATGAATGCACGTTTAAACACGCCCGTTAACACCGATTGCGTCATTGCCGACATCGGCTTGGCCGACTGGGGCCGCAAAGAAATCAAAATTGCCGAGACAGAAATGCCCGGTTTGATGGCCATTCGCAAAGAATTTGCCGCCGCACAACCTTTGAAGGGTGCCCGCGTGACAGGTTCATTGCACATGACCATTCAAACAGCCGTGCTGATTGAAACATTGCAAGCTTTGGGCGCACAAGTTCGTTGGGCTTCTTGCAACATTTACTCAACACAAGACCACGCTGCTTCGGCCATTGCGGCCTCTGGCACGCCTGTGTTTGCGGTGAAGGGCGAGAACCTCACTGAGTACTGGGATTACACCCACCGCATTTTTGACTTCGGCGCCAAGGGCACTGAAGGCGAAGGCCCCAACATGATTTTGGACGACGGCGGCGACGCTACGCTCCTGATGCACTTGGGCAAGCGCGCAGAAAAAGACGCATCTTTGCTGAACAACCCAGGCTCTGAAGAAGAGACTTGCTTGTATGCCGCCATCAAGGCCAAGTTGGCCGAAGACAGCACTTGGTACAGCCGCAAGTCTGCCCAAATCATTGGCGTGACAGAAGAAACCACCACTGGCGTGCACCGCTTGAACGAGATGAGCGCCAAGGGCGAACTGATGTTCCGCGCCATCAACGTGAACGACTCTGTGACCAAGTCCAAGTTTGACAACTTGTACGGTTGCCGCGAGTCTTTGGTAGACGGCATCAAGCGCGCTACCGATGTGATGATTGCAGGCAAAGTGGCTGTGGTGGCCGGTTACGGCGACGTGGGCAAGGGCAGTGCACAAGCATTGCGCGCACTGAGCGCTCAAGTTTGGGTGACAGAGATTGACCCGATCAATGCTTTGCAAGCCGCCATGGAAGGCTACAAAATTGTGACGATGGATTACGCCGCAGACAAGGCTGACATCTTCGTAACGGCCACAGGCAACAAGCATGTGATTACGCACGATCACATGGCCGCAATGAAAGACGAAGCCATCGTTTGCAACATTGGTCACTTCGATAACGAGATTGATATTTCTTCTGTTGAAAAATACACATGGGAAGAAATCAAGCCCCAGGTCGATCACATTATTTTCCCCGACGGCAAGAAAATCATCATGTTGGCCAAAGGCCGCTTGGTGAACTTGGGTTGCGGTACAGGCCACCCCAGCTTTGTGATGAGCGCTTCTTTTGCCAATCAAACCATTGCGCAAATTGAAATGTTCACACACCCCGAAGCGTATGAAAACGGCAAGGTCTATGTGCTGCCTAAGCACTTGGACGAGAAGGTGGCACGTTTGCACCTGATGAAGGTTGGCGCGATGTTGACCGAGTTGTCTGACATGCAAGCTGACTACATTGGTGTGAACAAAAACGGCCCTTACAAGCTTGACACCTACCGCTATTGATCGAACATTTTGCGCATAGACCAATTGTTAGTAGAGCGCGGCCTGGCCGCGTCTCGTTCACAGGCCCAACGGCTCATTGCGGCGGGTGTTCAGTGGCGCACGCCACCGGAGGACTTGCCAATGCCCGTGGTGGAGGCTGTGAAGTCTTCGGTGGACTGGCGCACGATCAATAAAAACAAAGACGAAGTGCCCAGCGATGCAGAAATTGTGTTGCTGGACGACTCTGAGTCAAAGTATGTTTCGCGCGGTGGCTTGAAATTGGAAGGTGCATTGCTTAGCAGTGGCCTTTCAGTTTCTGGTTTGCGCTGCTTGGATGTAGGGCAAAGCACCGGTGGTTTTACCGAATGCTTGCTATTGAATGGCGCCGCTGAAGTGGTGGGCATTGATGTGGGGCACGGCCAAGTGCATCCGCGTGTGCGTGATGACGAGCGTGTGATTTGCATTGAAGGTGTGAACGCTCGCGAACTCATGCCCGATGACGAACGCATTCCCGATGCAGAAGCTGGTTTTGATGTGCTGGTGGGCGATGTGTCGTTTATCTCACTCACCATGGTGCTGCCGGGTGTGGTGCCGTTTTTAAAGCCAGGCGGTAAGTTGTTGATGTTGGTCAAGCCGCAGTTTGAACTGCAGCCCGAGAACATTGGCAAAAATGGTTTGGTCAAAGACCCGGCCATGTACCCCGTGATTGAAAA
>CALCBL010000413.1 GCA_937897495.1 uncultured Burkholderiales bacterium | reverse complement strand
TGACGCAGCGCCTTCACCAGAAAATGAAGAGGGCAGCGGCAGCTCTGAACGAAACGAAAAGGCATCGCCTTTAGAGCAGTTCACTCAGAACCTGAATCAGTTGGCCAAAGAGGGCAAGATTGACCCGCTTATTGGTCGCGAATATGAGGTTGAGCGCACCATCCAAATCTTGTGCCGTCGCCGTAAAAACAATCCTTTGTTGGTGGGCGAAGCCGGTGTGGGTAAAACGGCCATTGCTGAAGGTTTGGCATGGCGCATCACGCAAGGCAGCGTGCCTGAAATTTTGGCCGAGGCCGTGGTTTTCTCACTCGACATGGGCGCGCTCTTGGCGGGTACCAAATACCGTGGTGACTTCGAGCAGCGCTTGAAGGGTGTCTTGAAAGCGCTCAAAGACAGGCCCCATGCGGTGTTGTTCATTGATGAAATTCACACCCTCATTGGTGCAGGTGCCGCTTCTGGTGGCACTCTGGACGCGTCCAACTTGCTCAAGCCTGCGCTTTCAAGCGGTCAGTTGAAATGCATTGGCGCCACCACCTTCACCGAATACCGCGGCATCTTCGAAAAAGACGCAGCCTTGTCACGTCGTTTCCAAAAGGTCGATGTGGTCGAGCCCACTGTGGCAGAAACAGTCGACATTTTGAAAGGCTTGAAGTCTCGCTTTGAAGAGCATCACAGCGTGAAATATGCCAATGCCGCTCTGCAGGCCGCCGCTGAGTTGTCTGCCAAATTCATCAACGATCGCCACTTGCCCGACAAAGCCATTGACGTGATCGACGAAGCCGGCGCCGCACAACGCATCTTGCCGCCTTCCAAGCGCAAGAAAACCATCGGCAAAGCCGAAGTGGAAGACATCGTGGCCAAGATTGCACGCATTCCGCCCGCCAATGTGTCCAACGACGATCGCAGCAAATTGCAAACCATTGAGCGCGATTTGAAGAGTGTGGTGTTTGGGCAAGACAAGGCCATTGAAGTTTTGGCATCCGCTGTCAAAATGGCGCGCTCTGGGCTGGGTAAAACCGACAAGCCCATTGGCTCTTTCTTGTTCAGCGGCCCCACAGGTGTGGGCAAAACCGAAGCTGAACAAGAAAGAGCCAATGGGCTTG
>CALCBL010000412.1 GCA_937897495.1 uncultured Burkholderiales bacterium | reverse complement strand
GTGGCGGCCTTCTTCCACATTGATTTGGAACAGATTGCGCAGGTCGTACATGCTGGGCGCAGTCAGGCCCAAATGGCGTTGCTGCTCCACAGATGCTGGCTCGGTGTCGCCTTGGGTCACGATGATGCGACGCAAGTTGGCGCGGTGTTCGCCAGGCACGTCTTGCCAGACTTTTTCACCAATGTGATCGCCAAAATGAATCTTGCGCTCTTGATCACCGGGATTCAAAAACACACCCCAACGGTAGTCGCGCATTTTGACGTGACCAAACTGTGCCCAGCCTTGTGGATCAACGCTCACTGCGGTACGCAGGTACACGTCCATGTCTTTGGAGCCCTCGGGGCCCATGTCGTCCCACCAGTTGATGAAGTTGGGCTGCCATTGTTCCAGCGCACGTTGCAGCGTGCGGTCTTCAGACAAATTGACGTTGTTGGGAATTTTTTCGCTGTAGTTGATACCGGACATGAATGTCTCCAGAAATTAAAGCAACGGTGGGGTCAAATTTTGGTTGCAGCTTAGACCACCGGGAACCAAGCTGCACAACACTTTCAAAAAACCTTTGTGACTGAAATGCTTAGACGCGGTTCATGTCGAATTGGACTTTTTCGCCTTTGCCATAAACTTTCAAGGCACCTTTTTCACCCACGGCATTGGGGCGCTGGAAGATCCAGTTTTGCCATGCAGTGAGGCGGCCAAAAATACGGGTGAGCATGTTCTCTTGGCTAGCAAAACGCAGGTTGGCTTCTAGGCCTGTGAGGGCGTCGGGCGACATCGAGGCACGTTGCTCAAGGGCCGTGCGAATTTCGTCTTCCCAGTCGATGTCATCAGGCGCTGCTGTGACCAAACCCAAACCCAAGGCCGCATCGGCGTCCAAAGCCTTGCCAATGGCGCCACGTGCGGCTTCCATGGCGGGCACTTCTTCATAGAAGCGACGGGCCAAGCGAGACTGATCGTTCACCATGGGATAGAAGCCGAAGTTGAATTCGTTGAGTTGGATCTTGGGTGCATTGGCTTCGTCGTCGGGCAAAGCCAACATGTAAGTGCGGTCTGCACAGAATGCCAATTCGGCGAAAGTGCCCACGAAGCAAGTGCCTTGCTCAACGATGGCAAAAATGCTGCGCGAAGACACATCCAAGCGTGCCAAAGTGCGACGCAAATGGCCGATGGTTTCGCGCACGAACCAATGGTCTTTGTGTGCCAACAGCGTGGCGTCGCTGGCCAACACGGCTTGTGCATCGCCCACTGCTTTAAGCAACCAGGTGCCGATGTCGAGTTCGTTGGTGCGCATGTGCAAAATAGCGTCGTCTAGTTCGCGCACCATTTGCAAAGGCCACCATTGAGCGCCAGCAGCCAAGATGCCAGCAATGTCTGTGGCTTGTGCAGTTGTTGGCGCTTTGACCGTGAAGGTGGCCAAACGCTTGGCACGGTCAATTTCAACACTCACATTGTTGTAGCTGATGCGGTCGGCTTCTATGTTGCGCTGTATGGGGGTCAGCGCCACGCCTTTTTCAGAAGCAGGGCGATCGCTTTGTGCCGCCAATTTGTCGGCGCGCTCGCGCACCACTTGTTGAAATTGATTGGGCTTGGCAATGGCATCGACCAAGCGCCAGTCAACCGCACGCTGACCGCGCACACCTTCAACGCTGGTACAAAAAATGTCTGCCAAGTCGTGGCGCACGTGGCGCTTGTCGGTCACGCGGGTGAGGCCACCGGTACCGGGCAACACACCCAGCAATGGAACTTCTGGCAAAGACACAGAAGAAGAACGGTCGTCTACCAAGACAATGTCGTCACAGGCCAAAGCCAACTCGTAACCACCGCCAGCGCATGCACCGTTCAATGCGGCCACAAATTTCAAACCCGAGTATTTGCTGGAATCTTCGATGCCGTTGCGGGTTTCGTTGGTGAACTTGCAGAAGTTCACTTTCCAGCCGTGTGTCGACACGCCCAACATGAAAATGTTGGCGCCAGAGCAGAAAACGCGGTCTTTCAAACTGGTGACCACCACCGTTCGAACTTCGGGGTGCTCAAATCGGATGCGCTGTAAAGCATCGTGCAGTTCAATGTCGACGCCCAAATCGTAGGAGTTGAGTTTGAGTTTGTAGCCTGGGCGAATGCCAGCGTTTTCGTCGATGTTGATGGACAGCGTGGCAACTGCCGCTTCAAACTTCAAGCTAATGTGCTTGTAGTTGTCGACTGTCGTTTGGTAATTAACGAAGGGGTTTGCGGTCATGTGCATTTCCAAAATTGAAGGGCTTGGCCCATGACATGCAGTTTATTGCATTAAGACAAGTCACTCAACATGCAACTTAGTGCAAATAATAAGTATTTACCCTAGTATGTGACGTATGCCTTCAAAAATCACTCCACCCATTGCATCACTTTGCGTACTTCAGTTTTCAAGCGCTGGAAACTGGCATCCACATTTTGCGCGCTGGTGTTGATGCTGATGTCGGCTTTGGAATAGAACGCCGAACGACCTTCCAAAATTCGCTTCAAATCTTCCATGGCTTCGGGACTGGCGGCCATCGGGCGTAAGTCGCCTTGCGCAGCCACTCGGGCCATGTGATCGTTGGCATTGGCTTGCAACCACACCGTGGTGCAATGCGTTAGGAGCAAATTGAAATTGGCTGAATCGGACACCAAGCCGCCTGGCGTTGCAATGACGGCTTCAGGGTAAATTTGAATGGCCTCTTCTAAGGCACGGCGCTCGTAACGGCGGTAGGCATTGGCACCATAAAGGTTGTGAATTTCGCTAATTTGGCAGCCGGCAAATTTTTCGATCTCGCGACTGAGTTCTATGAATGGGAAACCCAAATCATCGGCCAAACGCTGGCCCAGCGTGGTTTTGCCAGCACCTCTGAGGCCAATGAGTGCAATGCGTGTGCGGCGGGCAGCAGCATCGCCACCTTCACCAAACATCTCTGTTAACTGCACGCGGGCACGCCTTAAATCAGACTCTGTGCGCTTCCCCAACAGCTCTCGAATGAGCAACCACTCTGGTGTGCTGGTGCTGATGTCGCCTAACAACTCGGCCAAAGAACATTGCAATGCATGCGACACCTGAAGTAACACCAAGACCGACACATTGCCAGTGCCGTATTCCAAATTGGCCAAGTGCCGCTCAGACACATCGGCTGCCAATGCCACTGCTTTGCGTGTCATGCCTTTGCGCGAACGCAAGTTGCGCACGCGCTCACCCAGCGACATTAAAAATGGGCTGCGCAAAGGCTCCAGTGAGCTGCCAACTTCAACAAATGCGGTCGATGAATCGGACACCAATAACTCCAAAAACAAGGGGTCAGTCAATCAATGACATTCAGTTCAAGGGAAAACCCTATATTTTGAACGCAGACAATACATGCACTTTATTGCATACTCATCAGCAAGCAAGATAGTGCATTTATACCGCTTGTTGCCCGAAAGCCCAAGCGTTTTAATGCAGATACTTCAAATTTTTTGATCTGACCACGGAGATCGCCATGGCACTGCCTTCTGCACCCCCAGCGCAATTTAATTTTGCGCAGTTCCTGATTGCGGCCAACAACAGCCGCAAAGAAAAGACCGCGCTGATGGACGATATCGGCACACTCTCGTACGGCGGCATGGCAGACCAAATTCGTTCCTGTGCTGCGGGTTTGAGAAAGTTGGGCCTCAAGCGGGAAGAGCGTGTGCTCTTATTGATGCATGACAGCACCGATTGGGTGGTGTCCTTCTTGGGTGCTTTGTATGCCGGTGTGGTGCCCGTTGCCGTGAACACGCTGCTGACACCTGAAGACTACGCCTTCATGATCAACAACAGCCGCGCGCAAGCGGCCTTGGTGTCATCGGCTCTGTTGGGCACATTGACCAGCGCCATTGCACATGGCACCAAGAGCATCAAACATGTGGTGGTGTCTAGGCACGAGGGCGACCTGCCCCCCGTTCACACGCACTTCAAAGATTTATTGGCTTCAGGCGCAGGCCCCAGTTTGCCGGCGGAAACACATGCCGACGAACCTGCTTTCTGGCTGTTCTCATCCGGCTCCACCGGCAACCCCAAAGGCACAGTTCACACACAAGGCAATTTGTATTGGACGGCTCAGTTGTACGGCAAAGGCGTGCTTGGTTTAAGCGCCAACGATGTTGTTTTCTCAGCAGCCAAATTGTTCTTTGCCTATGGCTTAGGCAACGCGCTCACCTTTCCGTTAAGTGTGGGCGCCAGCGTGGTCTTGATGGCTGAACGACCGACCCCACAGGCCACATTCAAGCGCTTGATGGACTACAAACCTACAGTGTTTTATGGTGCCCCAACAGGCTACGGCGGCATGTTAGCAAG
>CALCBL010000411.1 GCA_937897495.1 uncultured Burkholderiales bacterium | reverse complement strand
AGCTGCCACGGGTGGCAACCGATACAAATGATTCAAAAACTTTGAGCTTGTCCATGGTTTAAGGGCTCGCCTGTTTGCGGTTTAAGCCGCCTCATTGGGATGGCTCAGTTTTTGAATTTCTTCTGAGTTGTAGCCTAGGCTGTTCAATAAACTTTCGTTGTGCTGACCTAAACGGGGCGCTGAATGGCGAACCTTCAAGCGAGTTTGGTTCAGGCTAAGTGGCAGCAGCACAGTTTGGATTTCACGACCATCGTTCAGCTCGTCAGGCGCCAGCCCACCCGTGGCTTTTAGGTGCGGGTCATCGAGCAAATCATGGGGCGCTGTGATGGGTGCATACGGCAATGAATTTTTCTCAAACACATCGCTTAAATGGGCCGCTGAAAAAACTTGAAGTCGTTCGCGCAGTATGGGTATGAGCCAATCGCGCGCTCTGACGCGGTCGTTGTTGCTCAGCAGGCGTGGGTCATTGAGCAGATCTGGGTAATTGAACGCATCGCAAAATAATTTCCAAGCGGTGTCACTCACAACCGCTAAAAATATTTGTTCGCCATCCTTCACCACAAACACGTCGTAGACAGCCCACGCAGATATTCTCTCGGGCATGGGCGCCGCCGCTTGGCCAGTGACTTGGTATTGCATCATGTGCTGCGCCACCAAAAACACATTGTTTTCAAACAAGGCGCTTTGAACTTCTTGCCCTTCGCCTGTTTGAGCGCGTTGCGCCAATGCGGCCATGGCACCCATGGCACCAAACATACCGCCCATGATGTCGTTCACACTGGTACCTGCCCGCAGTGGATCGCCGCGTCGGCCCGTCATGTAGGCCAAGCCGCCCATCATTTGCACCACCTCGTCAAGGGCGGTGCGGTGCTCGTAGGGCCCTGGTAAAAATCCCTTGAGGGAAACGTAGATGAGCCGTGGATTGAGTTTCTTCAAGCTCTCGTAATCCAAGCCCAGTTTTTTCATGGTGCCTGGTTTGAAGTTTTCACAGACGATGTCTGCGGTGGCGATCAAACGCAATGCCGCTTCTTTGCCTTCTGGGGTTTTCAAATCTAGGGCAAGGCTTTTTTTATTCCGATTGAACATTGGAAAAAAGCCAGCACCCGAGCCCAACAGTTTGCGGGTGTTGTCGCCCTCATGGCCGTGCCCGATGGGCTCCACTTTGATCACTTCTGCGCCCAAATCTGCCAGGACCATGCCGCAGGTGGGGCCCATCACCATGTGGGTGAATTCGACCACGCGGATGCCTTCATAGGGCAGGCCATCGGGCGTGCCAACTTCACGGGTCAATACACGGTCTGATGTCATGTTGGTTTTGAGGTGTGGCTGGGCGATTTTTTCAGGGTTGAACAATATTTTCACTAATTTTGTCGTATTTGGCTTCGATCTTTGCATAAAAGTCACAAGTCAAAGGATATTTCCCTAATTTGTGAATCCTGAAACATCGAATAAAGTGGGGCTAATCCAAGGCGTGAGTGTTTTCTTGCTGCCTGCAAGCTGTTGAATTCAGCTGAGACCTGTTTTGTTTTTTTATTTGAGGCTTTTTATGACCGATCGCATTGCCATTCACGGA
>CALCBL010000410.1 GCA_937897495.1 uncultured Burkholderiales bacterium | reverse complement strand
GGCATTGAGACGGCCTGGATATGCACGGCGCAAAGCCCGCGTCACGGCGGCCACCACATCACGCTGGCGATTCAAAATGAGTTCGCGCGGCGAAATAGCCGGCGAGCCCAAATGTTCATCGAGCGCATCACTTAAAAACTGAGTGTCATTTAACAAAGCAACATGCCGAGTTGCAGACGTTTGATACTCCTGCAAAAAGGCACGAATGAGTTCATGCAAAGCGGCACGATCGTCCAGATTGCGGCGCTGAGCAGTCGCTTCCGTCAAAGCAATGAGCGACAACAAACGCTGCGTGTAGCGGTCCATCAAATCAAACAGAATAGCTTCTTTGCTGTCGTAGTAGTGGTACAGCCGTGCCTTAGAAGTGCCACACGCCGTGGCAATTTCATTCATGCTGGCAGCCGGATAACTGCGATCGGCAAAACACTGCGCCGCAATGTCCAAAATGGCATCGCGCTTGATGTCGTGCGTGGCGGATTTAGGTCTTGCCATATCGATTGAGTGACTTATTTTTTCTGACTGAATACCGAACTAATTGTTGACTTGTCTTCTCAAAGGATCAACCAAATGGCCATACCACCCCGTTGTCATTCAAAATAGCATCTAGCGGCACATCGTGTGGCTCGGGCTCAAAATCGTCTACAAAAGCCTCTTTGAAACCCAAACCAACGGTAAAAGGCTTGGGCGCAAGGGCCGCCAAAGTGCGATCGTAAAAACCGCCGCCATAACCCAAACGAAACCCTCCCGCGCTGTAACCCACGCAGGGCACAAACAACAAAGTAGGCACAATCACTTCGGTGTCTTTGGGTTTGGGAATGCCATAAGCATCCTCCTCCATGGGGCAACCCGGGTACCAAGCGTGAAAGGTGAGTGTTTTGTGCACCTTGTCGACCACGGGCAGCCCTATGCGGCGCAATTGCGACTCACCCGTCAACTCACCATCCTCTTTCCAACGGTGCAGCGCTGGCAACGGGTCAAACTCGCCTTTAATGGGCCAATAGGCGCCAATCACTAACTCGGGACGGCCAAACAACCAGATGCGCATCACCCGTTGCAGGGCGTCTACCCGCTCTTGGCGATCCGTCATGTTGAGGCGCGCTTTCAACAAGTCTTGGCGAATTTGTTTTTTGGCTTCTGATTTGTCCATAATCGACCTATGCAATTGACACAGATTTTGACATCGCTTGGGGCCTCCGTCCTCATTTTCTCCTTCATGAACCCTGCCTTGGGCCAAACTAATGCCCCAAACAAGGCCGATGAGGTCATTTTGGACATGAATCAAGCCTTTAAAAAGAACGACAAGGCTCAGCTTTCACGCTTACTGCCCAAGGCCAAAGGCCACGCTTTAGAGCCCTGGGCTGCGTATTGGGAACTGCGAGTCAGACTAGACCAAGCCAGCGACTCAGAAATTCAACAATTTTTAACGCAATACGCTGGCACTTATGCCGAAGACCGCTTGCGCAACGATTGGTTGTTGCAAATGGGCCGGCAAAGAGACTGGGCCGACTTTGCAAAAGAATACCCCCGCTTTCGCATGAACGACGACCGGGAAGTTCGCTGCTATGCCTTGTCAACCGAGGCATTCATTACCAAACCAGAAACAGCCGCAGAGTTAAAACGCCTCTGGTATGCCTTCAGAGACACCGAAGACGGTTGCACCTACACCGCTGAAAAACTCCACGATCTCAAAAAAATGGAGTCACTCGACTTGTGGCGCAAAGCTCGCTTGGCCATGGACAACAATCGCCCGCGCGCAGCCCAATTGGCCCTCAACATTGAATCGACTGAACTTGGCAAACAAGCCATCTTGATTCATGCCGACCCACAAAAATACCTAGACAAACGCATTTTGGCCATCACCAAAAAACGCAAAGAACTTTCAGTGTTGGCGCTCATTCGCATTGCCAACACCGACCCCGACAAAGCGGCTCAGTTGCTTGAAAAAAAATGGGGCCTGATGCTCACCAAAGAAGAGCACAACTGGGTATGGGCCGTGATTGGCAAACAAGCGGCGCAAAAACTGCAAGACAACGCGCACAGCTATTTCAACAAAGTCAGCCGCAATCAAGATTTGAGTGACGACCTGTTGATTTGGAAAACTCGTGCGGCACTTAGAAGCGGCGATTGGAAAGCGGTGATCTCTGCCATCGACGCCATGGACAGCGCCAAGCAAGATCCAACTTGGATTTATTGGAAAGCACGTGGCCAATTAGCCGCAAACCCAACGGCCACAGAGCCCATGCGCTTAGAAGCTTTAGCTTCTCTCCAAAGCATTGCCAGCGTCAAGGGCTTCTACGAACAGCTCGCGATGGAAGAGCTGGGCCAAGCCATTACAGCGCCAGCCAAACCAGAAGCTTTGAACC
>CALCBL010000409.1 GCA_937897495.1 uncultured Burkholderiales bacterium | reverse complement strand
ATTCTGACTGTGACTGGAGTTCAGACGTGTGCTCTTCCGATCTTCATGGGTGCTGATGTCAAACAATCAGGCGAGGCATTTGAAGCCAGTCAAAAATATTTGCGTTGGCAAGATCGTGCAGCGAATCTGAAATTCTTCAGCGGCGAGCATGCTCAATTTAGCAAAGAAGCTGCAGATTTACTTTTGGAAGTTGGCATCATCAAGCAATTACCAGACATGAGTAAATTGGCTGATACCCGCTTCATCAAGTAATCACAATGCGGCCACTGCAACCTGTATCACCCGGCGCCAAAGTGGCGTTGGGCATTTCATTCTTTGTCTTGTTCTTTGCAGTGTGGGCATTTGCCACCTTGGGCGGCTATGTTTCAAAAACATTTTTGGCCGACCCCATCACCATGGTTCGATCGGGATTTGATCTCCTGGTCAACCAAGGTTTTGGTTTTGACATTGGCATGACTGTTTGGCGAGTGTTGGGGGGCTTTTTTATTGCGGCCATTTTTGCAATACCAATTGGAATTTTAATGGGCGCCTACAAACCCATTGAAGCCCTTTTAGAGCCTTTCGTCAGCTTTGCAAGGTACTTGCCTGCTTCTGCGTTTATTCCGCTCTTGATTTTGTGGGCAGGTATTGGAGAAGCGCAAAAATTAGCCGTCATTTTTATTGGTTCATTTTTCCAATTGATCCTCATGATTGCCGTATCTGTGGGCAATACAAGGCGTGACTTGGTAGAAGCTGCCTACACACTGGGCGCCAAGGACAGTGGTGTGGTGACACGTGTTCTCTTGCCAAGTGCATCTCCCGAGTTGGCCGAAATCCTGAGAATGGTTTTAGGTTGGGCATGGACCTATGTCATTGTGGCCGAGTTGATTGGCGCCTCAAATGGCATTGGCCACATGATCACCGACAGCCAAGCTTTGATGGCCACTGATCAAATTATTTTTGGAATCATCGTCATTGGCTTGATCGGTTTGGTCACCGACATTGCTTTCAAAACCTTCAACCGATGGCTCTTTCCGTGGGCACGTTTAAGTTAATAATGTCCATTCTTCAAATCTCGCAAGTTAGCAAAACATTCAGCACACATGGCGCAGTCACGCAAGCGCTGACCGCTACCGACCTAAGTGTTGACGAAAATGACTTCATCACCATCTTGGGACCTTCAGGCTGCGGTAAATCAACACTACTGCGCATGGTTGCCGGACTTGACACACCGTCCTCGGGTGAAATAAAACTTGAAGGCGTTCAGGTAACGGGTCCTGGTGCCGATCGCGGCATGGTGTTTCAAAGCTACACCCTCTTTCCATGGCTCAACGTTTTAGAAAATGTTTGTTTTGGTTTGCGCGAAAAGGGCTTGCCCTTAGCTGACCAACATGAAATTGCTCATAAATTTTTAAAGCAAGTTGGACTGCAGGATTTTGCAAATCATTTTCCCAAGCAGCTGTCAGGTGGTATGCAGCAGCGAACGGCCTTGGCGCGAGCCTTAGCAAACAATCCACGCATTTTGCTAATGGATGAGCCTTTTGGTGCACTAGACCATCAAACACGCGAATTGATGCAAGAGTTGCTTCAAGACATCTGGCAATCTGAGAGAAAAACAGTTTTGTTTGTCACCCACGATATCGATGAGGCCATTTTCATGGGTAATCGAGTCATGGTGATGAGTGCACGGCCAGGTCGCATTAAATGCGACTTGCCAATTGAGTTGCCCTACCCTCGTCATTACTCAGTCAAAACTTCACCTGCATTTTCAGAGCTGAAGGCCAGACTGACTGAAGAAATTCGAATTGAAGTTAGGCGAGCTAGCGGACTTTCTTAGTTAAAACTGGCGGCGAATACATTTTTGCCTTGAAGGATTCCAAATGATTTTATCTGCTCGCCATCCGCTGGTCTTGGCGCCAGGGCTCATGACGCTTGCGAAGTTGAAGTTGATTCATCAAGAACAGCAGTTCATTG
>CALCBL010000408.1 GCA_937897495.1 uncultured Burkholderiales bacterium | reverse complement strand
GAAAATTGTGCAGCAAGGGCGCTACTTTGCATCTTTCTGCTAAAGATGAAGTCACTCAGCAAACACGTTTGCTTAAACCCCAATTTAGACAAGCTCGAACTGACGCGTTTTCAGAAACCACATGGGACCTGGCTTTGCAGCAGGCTGCAAGCAAAATTGCGCAAGTGGTGACACAACACGGGCCAGATTCTGTTGGCTTCTATGTTTCAGGTCAATTGCTGACAGAAGACTACTATGTTTTCAACAAACTGGTGAAGGGCTTGATCGGAACAAATAACATCGATACCAACTCTAGACTTTGCATGAGCAGTGCTGTGGCGGGTTATAAGATGACCCTAGGTGCTGATGCGCCACCGGCTTGTTACGAAGATATTTCATTAGCAGATTGCTTGTTCATAGCAGGCAGCAATGCTGCCTACGCACACCCCATTTTGTTCAGACGAATTGAAGATGCAAAGGCCCAAAATCCAGCTCTGAAAATCATTGTTGCAGATCCACGCAAAACAGACACTGCCAGCTGTGCCGACTTGCACCTTCCCTTGAAGCCCGGCACAGATGTCATGCTCTTTCACGGCATGTTGCGTGTCATGCTGATGAATGGCTGGGTTAACAACGCTTACATTGAAAAACACACAGAAGGGTTTCAAGCTCTTCAAGAAAAAGTCATGACCTGCACACCTGCAAAGGTGCATGAAATTTGTGGCATCCCTGAGACTCAGTTGCTACAAGCTGCTGAATGGTTTGCCATCTCCAAGGCCACCCTCAGCCTTTATTGCCAAGGATTGAATCAGTCCAGCAGTGGAACGGCCAAGAATGCTTCTTTGGTGCATTTGCATTTGGCGACTGGCCATATTGGCAAGCCAGGCGCAGGCCCCTTCTCTTTGACGGGACAGCCCAATGCGATGGGCGGCCGAGAAGTAGGTGGCTTGGCCAATTTGCTTAGCGCACACCGTGACCTTGCCAATCCTGTGCACCGCAAAGAAGTGGCTAACTTATGGGGTCTAGAAGAAGTTCCCTCCAAACCTGGCAAAACTGCCGTGGAAATGTTTCAAGCAGCGGCTGAGGGTGAAATCAAGGTGCTGTGGATCGCCTGCACCAATCCCGCGCAATCTATGCCCGATCAACGCATGGTGCGCAAAGCACTGGAACGCGCGGAATTGGTAGTTGTACAAGAGGCTTTTGCTACCGCAGAAACATGCGCCTTTGCTGACCTCTTGC
>CALCBL010000407.1 GCA_937897495.1 uncultured Burkholderiales bacterium | reverse complement strand
TGCGATCGGCTTGCGGCTCGGCCTTGGTGCGCAGCATGCCCAAATCGGTGCCGCAGTGAGGCTCGGTCAGGCACATGGTGCCGGTCCATTCACCGCTGGTGAGCTTGGGCAAGTACATGTCCTTTTGTTCTTTGGAGCCGTGTGCAGACAAGCAAGCATGTGCACCATGCGACAGGCCGGGGTACATGGTCCAAGCTTGGTTGGCAGAGTTCAGCATTTCAAAGAAGCACTGATTCACCACGAAGGGCAAGCCTTGACCGCCATACTCCTCTTGCGCGCTGAGTGCGGCCCAACCACCCTCCACATATTTTTCATAGGCTTCTTTGAAACCTGCGGGCGCCTTCACTTCATGCGTGTCGCGATCCAATTTGCAGCCCTCTTCATCGCCAGACACATTCAAGGGGAACACCACTTCTGCCGCAAATTTACCGCCCTCTTCCAACACCGCATTGATGGTGTCAGCGTCGGTCTCAGCATGCTTGGGCATGGCTTTCAATTCATTTTCCAAATCGAGCAATTCGTGCAAGACGAACTGAAGATCACGCAGGGGGGGGACGTAGCTTGGCATGGTTGACTTTCAAAAAATTCAATGCAAATTAAAGAGTTGAGGTGTTGCGTTTTGCGGGAATATCAAGCTTGATTTCGCGCCACAATTTCGGAAAAGCCTTTGCGGGCGCGATCTGCTGCACCGGGGTTGCGAAGAAATCTGGCTTCGTAGTGCAATGCCAAGATGAGGCCGTGAATTTCAAAGGCCACCTGCAAGGGATCCGCCTTGGCGGTCAGATGTTTTTCGACTTGCGCTTGTGCCACCGAACGTTGCAAGGCGTTTTGCCAAGTGTTGACAGAGGATGCCAGTGCATCTCGCACAGAGCCAGGCCGGTCATCAAACTCCACGGCGCCACTGATGTAGATGCAGCCCGAATCAATTTCAGTGGTGGTGCGTTGCATCCAGTTGTCAAACAAAGACTGCAAGCGGGGCAAACCACGCGCACAACTGAGGGCTGGGTAAAAAACTTCGCTTTCAAACTGATCGTGGTATTCGCGGATGACTGAGATTTGCAATTCTTCTCGCGAACCGAAGTGGGCAAATACGCCCGACTTGCTCATGCCCGTGACTTCCGCCAAAGCGCCAATCGAGAGGCCTTCCAAACCAATTTGCGATGCCAATCCCAAGGCTGCATTGACGATGGCGGCCTTGGTCTGACGACCTTTCATCAAGGTTCGTCCGCTGCCATCATCGCCGGCTTGAGAGGCTTGAGGGACTTGAGAGAGAGAGGTGATGTGTCTAACGGTCATGGTGTGCATGTCTTCAAAATAGAACGCCCGTGCTATTTTGCATGAAAAAGAAAGATTCAGCACAAAGAAAAGGCGAATCAGGGTTATTCCCGATTCGCCTGGTATGCCGTCATTTCAAACGGCAGGGCTGAAAACGCTGACTTTTAAGCTTTGCGTTTGAAGGCCACGACCTTTTGCATTTGTTCGCCAAGGCCTTGGATGCCAACATGCATCACGTCGCCCTTTTTCAAGAACACGGGTGCGGGTTTACCGTCCTTCTTGACGCCCATGCCCACACCCGGCGGGGTGCCGGTGGTAATCACATCACCGGG
>CALCBL010000406.1 GCA_937897495.1 uncultured Burkholderiales bacterium | reverse complement strand
GACCGACTCGGACAAAATGTGGTGGGTGACAACAAGCCAGGCGCAGGCGGCAACATTGCCACGGAAATGCTGGTCCGCGCAGCTGGTGATGGTTACACCCTGCTCTTAGTCCCCAGTGGCCACGCAGGTGGCGCAGCAATGAAGAAGTCATTGCCCTTTGATCCCATCAAGGATCTGGCATGGGTCAGCACCATCACAACTTACCCACTGGCCTTCACGGTTGCACCCAACTCACCCATCAGGTCTTATGCGGACTTGATCCAAAAGGCTAAGGCAGAACCCAATAAGTACACCTACTCTTCTGTCGGCATTGGCACAGCCATGCATCTGGCTGCAGAATGGGCTTTTGGCGATGCCAATGTGCAAGTGACTCACATTCCTTTTAAAGGTGGCACCGGACCCCTGACTGAGTTGCTGGCTGGTCGCTTGGATGTGATGGTCGACACCATGACATTGACTGCCTCACTTTTGAAAGATCAGCGTGTGAGGGCCATCGCTGTCACATCTGCGCCTGGCGGTAGTCCTGTTCAAGGCGTGCCAGCCATTGCCGACCAATACCCCGGAGTGGTGTTTGAATCTTGGCTGGGCATTGCTGCACCAGCCAGCACCCCTCCAGAACTGGTTGATCGATTGAACAAAGAGTTGCGCGCGGTCTTGAATCAAGAAGATGTGAAGCAAAGACTCATTTCCTTGGGTGGTTCACCCAATGCCAGTTCGTCGAATGAATTCAAAATGCGAGTCGAACGCGACATCCGAAGTTTGAAAAAAGTCATCCAAGATAAAAAAATTGAACTTGAATAAATACCAGGTATTGAAATGACACATGAAATGACGCAGCAATTGCGAATTCGCCAGTTGGTTGAAAACTGGGCGGTATGGCGCGATGCAGGACTCTGGGACAAATTTCGCACGGTCTGGCATGACGATGGCGTCATGATGGCGACGTGGTTTCAAGGCCCTTTCGAAGAGTTCATCCGGGTGACCATTGAAGGCTGGAACAAGGGTGTCAGCATTCTGCATTTCTTGGGCGGATCGTCCATTGAAGTCCAAGGGACCCGCGCCATTTCTCAAACAAAAATGACCATCTCTCAACGCGGACTGGTTGACGGCGTGCTGTGCGACGTTGTTTGCACAGGTCGTTTTTATGACTTCTTTGAAGAGCGCAAGGGTCAATGGGGCTTGGTTCACCGCCAACCCATTTACGAAAAAGATCGAATTGATCCTGTCGATCCATCTGCGGTTCTCAAATTAGACGCCGAGGCTTTGTCGCATTTTCCAGAAGGCTACAGACACTTGGCCTACATTCAGACGCGTATTGGCTATACCGTGAAAATGGACATGCCCATGCTCAAGGGCGAAGGTGTTCAGGATCTTTACCGACGTGGCGACAACTGGTTAAAAGGTTTGCCTTTAGAACGCTAGCGAACTGGCCAAGCAAGCTTGGCCCACTCAGTGGTCAGTTAAAACTTTGGCGCTGAGACATGGCTCCCATGCGCCCACTGATTTCAAAAAACTCTGCCACGGTGCCATCGATGATGTCTTTGGCAGATTTCACTGCGTCAATCAAACCCGCTGACTGCCCTGCCAAAGCAGGCGCCGCTTCCATGTCGCCTTTGAAGTAAACATTCAAGATACCTTTCATGTCGTCAAATGACATGATGCCTTGCTCGTGAATGACGCTGGTGCGCTCAGACTTTAGGGCGCGAATACAAGGTGTTGATTTGGTGTTCAACATCCAAGTGCCCGTCTCTTTGGAGTTGACGATGGCATTTTTAAAGTTGTCGTGAACAGGACTTTCTGCACAACTGACAAAACGCGTTCCCATTTGGATGGCTTCGGCGCCCAGCGCAAAGGCTGCGGCCATGCCTCTGCCATCGCAAATACCACCCGCGGCGATCAGGGGGACATCGACCTTGGCACGAATCGCTTGCAAAAGTACCAGCGTTGAAACGTCTTCGGGGTTTTTGAAGCCACCGCCTTCAGATCCTTCAACGACCAGGCCATCAATGCCAGCGTCAACACATTTCATAGCAGCATCTACTGTTGGCACAGCGTGATACACCACGATACCCGCGTCCTTTAATGGCTGTACAAATTTAGCAGGACTGCCTGCAGATGTTGTTACAAATTTCACGCCCGATGCGCACACAAACTTCAGCATGGCATCGTCTTTTAAAAAACGGATGGGCAAATTGACCCCAAATGGCAAATTCAATTCGCGCATCTTTCTAATTTCGATTTGGCAATTTTCAGTTTCACCCGAAGAAGTTTCAATGATGCCAAGACCCCCAGCTCTAGAAACAGCGGAGGCCAATTGAGTGCGAGCAATCCAGCCCATGGGGGCTTGCAAGATAGGGTACTTGGCGCCGGTGTGCGCCAAGACTCTATTTGTGTTTGTCATTGAGTGAGTCATCCATCAAGCCCAAAACACACTGCCGGACTTTTCATACCAAGCAGGCACTTGGCTTTCAACAGACGATTCAATGCGACTGCGTTTGATTTTCATGGTGGGTGTGAGATAGCCGTTTTCAATTGACCAGGCCTCACTGGCAATGACCAACATGCGAAGCTTTTCATAGTCTGCCAACTCTGAATTCACTTTGACCAACAACTCGCTGAGTTGTTGTTCAACATGAGCCCTTACCTCAGCGTCTTTGACTTTCGGTCGAATATCTTCCGCCAGTACCACCATGGCATACGCTGCCGACTGGGAGACTCCTGAGACGATGCTCATCTCAATCATGGGGTGCACATTGAGTTTGTTTTCAATGGGCGCTGGTGCCACATATTTACCTTTGGAGGTTTTGAAAATCTCTTTCAAACGTCCGGTAATTTTCAACAGACCATCTGCCCGCTGGTGGCCTTGATCGCCGGTCTTGAAAAAGCCATCTTCTGTAAATGCTTCGGCATCCAAATCGGGGCGTTTGTAGTAGCCCACCATTTGGCCAGGTGACTTGATCAAAATTTCGCCATCAGGGCTGATGCGCGCTTGAACGCCAGCACCTGGAATGCCCACACTGCCTGGCTCATTGATTTCATTGGTACAGCTATGCGACCAAGCAAAATCTTCGGTCATGGCATAGCCCTCTAACAGGTTCAAACCTAGCT
>CALCBL010000405.1 GCA_937897495.1 uncultured Burkholderiales bacterium | reverse complement strand
TTGCAGGCTGTGTTTGCCTTGAGCTGGGTTGGAAAATGCACGCACCAATTCAACACCTTTGAAGGGGTCGTTGATTTTGACTTCGTAGCCACATTGCTGCATGAAATCTTTCACCAAGTGTGTGAACTCGGCCGAGCAGGTGGTGCCATCGCGGTCGCCTAAAACCACATCGGCACGCGCAATGCCAGCGCCGCCTTCACCCATCTTGCCGCTGACAGCACTCATGGAGTGACAGTTGATGTGATAGCACACACCAAATTGTTGATGATGCTCGTTGATCAATTTTTGCAACTGTGCTTGATAGGGAAGGGCATAGCGCTGAATGCGTTGGTGCACTTCGTCTACAGACAGTTTGCGGTTGTAAATAGGGCGTCCGTCGTCTAATGTGCGCCAGATGAGAGACTTGCCAATGCGGGCTTTGCCACTGGGCTCATAAGCGTGGGGCCACTCGCCTTCAATCATGGCCAGGTCGACATCGCCCACGTGTCTGTTGGGGTCGATGTAGGTGCGCGCAAACTCAGCCAAAAGCAAATGCGCGCCATGCTCTGGGGCATGGGCCCACAAGGCATCGATGAAGACATCTTCACCATCGCGCAGGTCGTCTAGTGGCAAAGCGGCATTGAAGTCATTGGGGAAAACAGGACTCGAATGCGGTGAGTCCATGACCAAGGGCACTGCCTGCTTGGGTTTGAGGAGGGTATAAGCCTCGGTTGTTTGTTTGTTCATAAATTATTTTTTGGCATCTGCCTTGGCATCGCCCTTGCCATCACCTTTTCCGTCGCCCTTGCCATCACCCTTTGCAGAAGCACCGCCTTCCTTCACTTTGACAACCTTGCACTTTTTGAACGCAGGTTCCTTAGCGGTGGCAGGAATGTCCTCGCAAATTTTTTCTACTTTGTAGGCCCAAGCGCTGCTGGCCATGGCCAAGCTGCCCAAAAAAGCACTTACAACTGTCAATCGAAGAACGGTGAAAATAGGCTGAAACATGGTTGAAAATGAGATGATGTGTGACAGAACAAAGCCATTGTCGTTTTCTGGCATGGTTGAATTATCTGAAAGAAGAATCAAATGTCAAATTTGATCCGTTGGCCTTTGGCTGCTTTGGCGGTTTGGGGAGGGGTTTGGTACCTCTATTTGTTCCTGCTTGAACAGGGTGTTCACTCTTCTGTGGCCATGCTTTTTGCAACAAGCGCTGGCGTCATTGCCGCTGCCACTGCTTGGCACAAAGGTTTCTCTCAAGCCAGAACAGCGGCCTTGGCCATGGGATTTCCAGTGTCTTTTTGGCTCATGGGCATGGCCACTGTGCCTGCTTGGGTCTGGTTGTTGCCCTTGATTTTGATCATCTGGATCTATCCCATGCACGCCTGGCGCGATGCCCCCATATTTCCAACCCCCTTGAACGCTTTGCGAGAGGTGCCGCGCTGGGCCATCTTGCCTGCACAAGCCAAGATTCTGGACGCAGGCTGCGGCGCGGGCGATGGCCTCAAGGCTTTGCGACTGGCCTATGTGAATGCACAGTGGATTGGCATTGAATTCAGCCGCCCCTTAAGTTGGTTGGCCAAGTTTCGTTGCCCATGGGCCGAGGTGCGCTGCGGTGATATTTGGGAGGACCATTGGGGCGCCTATGACATGGTGTATTTGTTTCAGCGGCCCGAAACCATGCCCCGTGCTGTTGAAAAAGCCAAAGCAGAAATGAAACCGGGTGCTTGGCTGGTGAGTTTGGAGTTTGAGGCGGCAGAGCTTAAAGCCACCGCAGTCACTGACGCTAGCCCCAATCGGCCTGTCTGGCTTTATCAGGCGCCCTTTACGGGTCAATCCCGAGTGACACCTTAGAGCTTCAGACTATCATCTTCGAATTCATTCAATTCGGAGATTTTCATGCTCAAACCCGGCCTCATGATGGACCGTCCCTTGCTCTTGTCGGGCATTTTGGAGCACGCGGCTAAGCAGTTTGGCGGGCAAGAAGTTGTCTCGCGCGAAACACATGGCCCTTTGTTTCGCTACACCTACGCCGATTGCGCAAAGCGTTCACGCCAATTGGCCAATGCACTGCACGGCTTGAATTTAAAAGAAGGCAGCGTGGTGGGCTCGATTGCTTGGAACAACCACCGTCACCTTGAAGCTTATTACGCCGTGTCGGGCAGCGGCATGGTGATGCACACGTGCAATCCGCGCTTGCATCCCCAACAACTTATTTACATCATCAACCACGCCGAAGACGAAGTGGTTTTGTTTGACATCACTTTTGCGCCATTGATCAAAGGCATTGCGGCGCATTGCCCCAAAGTGCGTGCATGGGTCTGCCTGACCGAGCGTGCGCACATGCCTGAAATTGAAGGCGTGTCCAATGTGCTGTGCTACGAAGAGCTTATTGCACCAGCCAGCGATGTGTTTGAATGGCCCGATTTTGATGAGCGATCTGCCG
>CALCBL010000404.1 GCA_937897495.1 uncultured Burkholderiales bacterium | reverse complement strand
CCAATCTTTGGCGGCTTTGGCTACATCGTCTACGCGAGAGTGCTTCAGCAAATGAGGGAATTGTTTCTCAACAGAAGGTGGGAACAGCCCTTTGTGAACACATACATTCTTTAATCCTGCTTTGGCAAATTTTTCGTAAGCTGGGTAAACCAATTTTTAATCGTCCATCAACCAAGGATGTTTAGAGAGATGCTTGTTGGTGTTATCACCAATGGTGTAGCCCTTCATAGAGTCTGGCTTGAGCAACTCGATGGCCTTGTCAATTTCTTCTAACCAGCCTGGGTAGCCAGGTGTGAAGATGGCATGCGACATAGAGCGCTTGCTGCCAGCAATAGCATTGATGCTGGCTTTGTATTTGGCTTTCATCTCGTTGGTGAGAAACCAGTCGCCAGGAATTTCTGAGGGTGCGCCGCTGATGCAAGCCACCTTGGTATCACTGTCTAAGTAAATTTCTTTGATGTAGTTGGCAAACTTCAAATCTTCAATGGTTTGTGCGCCTGTTTTGATGGCGGGGTTCCAGCCTGCTTTGCCCACCGACTCGCGTTGTGCAATGAAGGTTTGAATTCGAGTGTCATCGCGCAAGAAATGCGTGTGCATGTCCATGATGAATTGGCCGGACAGTTTTTTTGCGCGCTCATTGGCCATGTCAGGTGTTTGAGCTTCTGCACGAGACACACCAAAAACAGGCCCATAGGTGTCGTTCATGGCAACGAAGGCGGCAGCCATGCCCGATGCACTTTTGAAAAACTTGCGGCGAGAAGTGCCCAGTTTTTTGGCCATTTCAGAGCCAATGGCTTTGACTCTGGCCTCATATTCTTTTTGTTTCGGCGTTTGCCGTGAAGGCATGAACTCGTCGCTTGAAACGCATTGAACAGGTATGGGAGACGGGAACAGCGAGGTCTCTGCGGTGTCTAGTTTTGACAATTCGTCTTCAGTTAAAAAACCCATGGTCATATCTCCCTATGTAAAGCCCTGAACGTGCTTGTTTAAAAAATTACATTGAACTTTGAATCTCGTTTCACTCAATTTTCGGCAATGAACTGGCCATGCCGATTAGGTGCCTGTGTAAACAGGGCCTGGCTGAGCAAAGTAGTTGCTCATGATGTGATAAACAGTGGCATAGTTTTTGGAGCGTGTGCTGGTATGCGCAATACCTTGCATCACCACGAACTGCTTATCGGGATGCGCCAATTTTTCAAAGAATGCAGCCAAATCTTGGAAACTGGCAATGCCGTCGTATTGGCCTCTCAAAATCAAAGTAGGCACATTGATTTTTTCAGGATCGCAAACGGGTAGGTTGGCTGACATGTCAATGTAGGTGCCTGTGGGCACTGAACTGTCCAATGCCAATACGGCATCTGCAAAAGTTTCAACCACGCTCATGTCGCTGGTGCCCGGATGATCGCGCGTGAAAATGCTGCGAATCATGTCGCGGTCAATTGGTCTGCGA
>CALCBL010000403.1 GCA_937897495.1 uncultured Burkholderiales bacterium | reverse complement strand
TGGCCATTGCCGATGAGTTTGAGCGCCAAGGCATTGACCCTCGCAGCAGCTCATTGCGCCTTGGTATTTTTGGTGCTGAACCATGGACCAACGACATGCGCGCAGCCATTGAACATCGCATGGGCATTGATGCGGTTGATATATATGGCCTGTCTGAAGTGATGGGGCCTGGCGTGGCCAGCGAGTGCATTGAAACGAAAGATGGCCCCACCATTTGGGAAGACCATTTCTATCCAGAAAACATCAACCCAGAAACCGGCCAGCCTGTGGCCGATGGTGAAATGGGTGAACTGGTCTTTACCAGCCTCACCAAAGAAGCCTTGCCCATCATTCGGTACCGCACACGCGATTTAACCCGTTTGTTGCCAGGCACGGCCAGAACCATGCGCCGCATGGAAAAAATCACGGGCCGCAGCGACGACATGATGATCATTCGGGGTGTGAACGTTTTTCCAACACAAATTGAAGAGCTGATTTTGAAGCGCCCCGAATTGGCGCCGCATTACCAATGCGTGCTAACGCGCGAAGGCCCCATGGACAATTTGAAGGTGGCCGTTGAAACACGCCCTGGTACAAGCCCTGACAGCATCGAGGCCCGAGCTGCCGCCAAAATGTTGCAACACGAAATCAAGGTTTACATTGGCTCGAGTGTTGAAATTGATTTGCGCCCCGAGGGGGGTGTCGAGCGCAGTCAAGGCAAAGCCAAGCGAGTGCTTGACCTGCGCGGCAAATAACTCAGCCCATTCAAGCGGTGCTTGAAGTGCCGTCCAGCCATGCGCTGGTTCGGGCTTTGTGGGCCAGGTCGGAATTGGTGTAACTCAAGCGCCAAGTGTGTACGTCAGATGGGATGTTCAAATCTAAGACAAACACTTTTTGATCTCGCGTGATGGTGGCTTTGGCTTTCTTCTCGTTGCCGAGTAGCAAAGTCAATTCATCTAGTTTCTTCAAGCGCCAAGTTGTCGATCTAACTTTGCTGCTTGCAACGGCCCACCATTCATCGCCAGCTGCCATGCCTGCTTTCTCGGCGGCACCGCCGCGCAAGACGGCTTTGATCTGAACCACGCCTTGAGCCTCTGCAACGCGCAGGCCCAAGCGTTGAGCCATCTGCGGTGGATCTTCGTGCACAAGCACACCATGCGATGAGAGCAAAGTTTTAAGCGGAAGTTCTTGCGTGCTGTGGACCCAAGCTTTGATTTCTTTTTGCCAGCTTCGACCGGTTTGTTCTTGCAGTTCTGCCAATAAGTCGGCTTCTGTGAGTGGCCCACCTTTGCAGCGTTGCCACAGGCCTCGCATCACTTGATCTAGGTTGGCATTGCCTTCTGAGCGCATGGAAAGATCAAGGCACATGGCCACCAATGCGCCCTTGGTGTAGTAGCTGATGGTGGCATTGGGCGTGTTTTCATCTTGACGGTAATACTT
>CALCBL010000402.1 GCA_937897495.1 uncultured Burkholderiales bacterium | reverse complement strand
GGCTTCCAAGCCAGTTGTGCGGACAGCAAAACAAGCAACCCAATGCCGCCCAACAAGTGCAGAGTGACTATGGCAGGGGAGAGTTTCAGGGTCACTGTGAGTGCGCCAAAAGCGCCCTGCATGCAAACCCAAAACAAAGTGAGCCATGCCCAAAAGGGTTTGACTTGCCATGCGCCGTTAAAAGAAAATTGCCCTTTCCAGCGCTGCCAAGTGCTGCTCAGGGCCAACACCAAAATTAAAAAACCCACCACCATGGCCAAGTAGCGGTGAATCATTTCGATCCAAGCTTTGCTGTGCGTTACAGGGCCTGTGGGCATGGCAGTTTGCGCGGCATCAATGTGCGCAACAGCACCGATGGGACTGGCACTGCCATAACAACCCGGCCAATCGGGGCATCCCAAACCAGAGTCGGTAAGCCGGGTGAAAGATCCAAACAAAACCAAATCGAAAGTGAGAAACAAAGTAAGCACCGTGATGGCGCGCAATTTGAAATTCACAGGCTGGTGCCGATTGTGGTACAGGGTCCACACCAAGGGCAGGAGTGCAATGAGCACACACATGCCCAGCAATCGCAGCGTGGGTGAGAGGTTGTACAAGTCGACTTCGGTCATTGGTTTAACGGCCTGGTGTGTCCCAAAATGCAGAAGCACGCAACAGCTTGTCTAAGTCTTTTTTGGCTTTGGCAGCCGCCGCCAAATCGATGCCAGGCGGAAAGCGCATCATCCAATTGCCCATGGGGTCGACGACATACAAATGCTCAGACAACTGCTGACCGGCAGCTGGTTGTAGCCATTCAGAAATACTTTGCGAACTCATTCTCAAGACAGTGGCCTGCGACAAGGCCGGCATCAGCTTGTCATCGACCGGCGCATCACCCGTGGCCAACCACACCCATTCGATGCGATCTTTTTCTTTGCCCAAGGACTCGCGCAATTGACGCTGAAAATACAAGTGCTTTTGACAAGCCTCATCGCATGCCGCATCGGCCACACTGATCAACAACCATTGGCCCTTGAGTGAATTCAAAGCCACTTTCTCGCCATTGAGCTTTGACACTTCCATCGCAGGGAAGCTGCGCTGCGGTTGAATGAGTTCACCATGATTGCGACGGCCTTCTGGGCGAATGACGTAATAAGTGAAGTAAGACGCAATGACCGGCGATGCACACACCAACAACACGGCCAACATTTTCCAGCGCCCTGCACGCGTGCGCTTCTCATCCACCAACACGACTTCGTTCGGGTTGGGCAGGGTGTGAACCGTCATGCCCAAGGGAGCGTCTTCCCATTGGGTGCGCTCAGCTGGCGACAGTGACTTTGGATTTGAAACGGGGTCGGACAATTTGGAACCAGACATAAAGCAATGCAATCAAAAGCGCCAATCCAAACCATTGGAAGGCATAACCGTAGTGTTTCTCAACACCTGTTGCGGCCTGCGGCCATTCACGCAGCAAGCCTTCAGAGGCGGCACCCATTTGAATGACTGAGATTTCCAACAAGGGCAAGCCAGTCTCAACACGAAAATCTTGCAGATCTAGATTTTGCCGTATTACGGTCTTGGCTTCCTCGCCTAACGCATAAAGCTTGGATGGCGGCAAGGCTATCAAACCATTGACTACAACCGCGCCTGAGGGCGTTTGAATGGCTGGCAAACGCGTGCGGTCGGTAAAGTCTCGGCCGATCCATCCGCGTTGCACCAAGACCACTGCGCCTGTGGCTTGCACTTTAAAGGGCGTCATGACGTAAAAACCAGGGCGCGCGTTCATTTGGCGGTTGTCCAAGTAGACGGTGTGTTTGTCTAACCACTCGCCTTCCAACTGAATGGCCCGATGCAACAAGCCAGCGCGATTGCCTTGTGTGTCTTGGGGACTCCCTAAAAAAGAGCCTTCAAGAACTGGCATTTGGCCCTTTTGAGTAATTTCAGCCTGCCAGTCGAGTTTGGTCTGGGCTCTGCCCAACTGCCAAAAACCCAATGAACTCGTGATACCGACACACACAAGCGCCAATAAGAACCACAACACCCATTGAAGGCGTGAGTTCTTTTTCAAATGCGCTGAAAATGCCGACCAACTCATCCGATAATTCCATTCATGAAAATAATAGTTGCACTTGCTTTTTTTGCCATTTTGGCCAGCCTAGCCTCCGCCCTGTTTTACATGATGCGCGGCGGTGTCAAAGACACCTCTGAAGGGGCCGACACACCGCTGGCCCCTAAAGGCAACATGGTCAAGGCTTTGGCCTTTCGCGTGGGCCTCTCCATTGTGCTCTTCATCTGCATCTTGATTGCCTGGAAATTGGGCTACATCCAACCCTCAGGCATTCCACCAGGCGCTTAATTCACTTCGCATTTGATTCGCACTGTCAGTTCACAAAAAAAGCGCCCATAGGCGCTTTTTTGTTGCCAAGCAAAACCAAATTACATCCAGTAAACCAAGATGTACAAACCAAGCCAGACCACGTCCACAAAGTGCCAGTACCAAGCCGCACCTTCAAAACCGAAGTGACGGTCTTTGGTGAAGTGGCCCTTTTGCAAACGCAAAGTAATGAACAACAACATGAGCATACCGATGAACACGTGGAAGCCGTGAAAGCCCGTGAGCATGTAGAAGGTAGAGCCATAAACACCTGAGCTCAACTTCAAATTCAGATCACCCCATGCGTGGGCATATTCGTAACCTTGCACGAACAAAAACACCAAGCCCAAAATAACCGTCATCCACATGAACTTGATGGTTTTGCTGCGGTCGCCATGCTGCAAAGCGTGGTGCGCGATGGTCAAAGTGACACCCGAAGTCAACAACAAGGCGGTGTTGATGGTGGGCAACCAAAAAGGACCCATGGTTTGGAAAGGCTCAACAATGCCGGCAGGAGAGGCTGTGGCGCCAGCAACCGCTGAGGGCCAAACCGCTTTGAAGTCGGGCCACAAGAGTGCGTTTTCTAAGCTGCCCAATTCAGGCAAGGAGTGCGAACGTGCCCACCACAAAGCGGTGAAGAAGGCACCGAAGAACATCACTTCAGAGAAGATGAACCACGTCATGCTCCAGCGGAATGACAAATCAATCTTGTGACCAAACTGCCCGCTTTCGCTTTCGTGGATGGCCTCACTGAACCACTGATACAAGACCACCAAAAACCAAATCAAACCTGCGAACAGCGGGTACTTGCCCCACTCCTCGCCATTGATCCATTGGCCTGCGCCCAAGATCACCAAGAACAATCCAAACGCAGCCATGGCTGGATGGCGTGATGGATGGGGCACATAGTAATAAGGCGTTGTGCCGTGTGCTGTAGAACTCATACTTGCTCCTGCTCTCTCTTAAACCAAATCTGTCTCAAAAATTTACAAAGTGATGGGCTGTGCCACCACCCAATTGACCAAGGCAATTAAGCCCAAAACAAAAATCAGCGCCAAACATAGGCCAACCACAATCACATGAAAAGGGTTGAGCTTGGCCATGTCTTCTTG
>CALCBL010000401.1 GCA_937897495.1 uncultured Burkholderiales bacterium | reverse complement strand
GAATAAATCTCTTAATTATCATAATGGGATAAACCACTAGATAAAAATCAATGTAAAAAACCATAAAATTCAATTTATTTTCAAGAAATGAGGCGGAGAATGTCAAGTCCTCTTGGTCAACGCAATGCGCTGACGTTCAGCCATATGGGGTTTTATGTGCGCGATATTCAGCGCATGGCTCGCTTTTATCGTGATGTATTGGGGTTTTTTCAGACCGACCATGGCAATCTGGGTGCAGTTGAATTGATATTTTTAAGTCGAGACCCTACCGAGCATCACCAAATCGTTTTAGCCAGTGGTCGGCCGACTGACTTGACGTTCAGTGTGATCAATCAAATTTCACTGCGAGTTTCTGATTTAGCCACGCTGCGTGAATTGCGAAACCGAACACTGGCTGAGCCCGATGTATCCGATCTAACGTCAGTCTCGCATGGCAATGCCATATCAATTTACTTTCGTGACCCAGAAGGAAACCGTATAGAAGTTTTCATGGACATGCCGTGGTACTGTGAGCAACCTTTGCGTGAAACGATAGATCTAGATCAAAGCGATGAATCAGTGATGGCGTCAGCTGAAGCCTTAGCGCGCAGTCGGCCTAAATTTCGCAGTCGTGCTCAGTGGCAATCTGAAATGGAAACGCTCATGGGCTACAAAAAATGACCAACGGCGTGTTTGATGTTGCCATCATCGGATATGGCCCAGCTGGTGTCACGATAGCCAACCTTTTGGGGCAGTATGGTCTGGCAGTGGTGGTTTTTGAACGGGATGACGAAATATATCCATTGCCTCGCGCTATTCACTTTGACGGTGAAGTCATGAGAGTGTTTGAAACTCTTGGTTTACGCCGTGAGGTAGAAGCTATATCGCGTCCTGGGTTGAAGGGTATGTATTTCAACAACGCAGCTGGCGAAACCATTTTGATTCGTGCAGGAACCTCTGAGCGGGGTCCTCACGGTTGTGCTACCAACCACTATTTTCATCAACCTGAACTTGAAGCTGTGATGCGTCATGGAATCCGTCGATATCCGAAAGTTCAGGTTAACTGTAGCCATGAAGTCACTTCTATTGAAGATGGCAATGAGCAGGCCACCTTGCGGGTAAAAAACTTGCTAAAAGACGATGAGTATGAAGTCAGAGCGAAGTATGTGATTGGTTGCGATGGCGCGCGTTCAATGGTGCGCAAGTTAATTGGTTCGACTACGCTGGATCTTGGTCTACACCAACCTTGGTTGGTGTTTGATGCTCTTTTGAAAAAAGAAGTTCCCAAATTGCCAGATCACACAGTGCAGCATTGCGATCCTTCCCGCCCAATGACATATTGCAACGTCACGGGTAATCGGCGCAGATGGGAAATCATGATCATGCCCGGTGACGATGAAGAGCAATTGGTCAAGCCCGAAACGTTATGGAAATTGGTTAGCAACTGGATTACACCCGAGCAAGCAGAAATCGAGCGTGCCGTCATTTACACTTTTCATTCAGTGATTGCTCAGACTTGGCGCAAAGGTCGTTTGTTCATAGCTGGCGATGCGGCACATCAAACACCGCCATTTTTAGGTCAAGGTATGTGCGCCGCCATTCGAGATGCATCCAACTTAGCTTGGAAACTTGAAGCTGTGCTTCGCGGTCGATTTGACGAAGGGTTGTTGGACACTTATGAAAGCGAACGTGGGCCACATGTTCATGCTTTCATTGATTTAGCGGTCAAACTTGGTGGCATTATCCAGACAACTGATGCGGATGCTGCGCGCGAGCGCGACGCAAAGTTTAAGAAAGGTCAGCCTGAAATATTTCAATTTCCTACTCCGCAGCTTGGGCCAGGTTTTTGGCAAGGCAAAAATGCCCCAGTAGCCCAAATATTTCCTCAGCCTATGCTGTCTAATGGTCGCTTGTTAGATGTTGAGCTAGGGTTGAACTTTGCTGTAATAGGCTTCGAGGATGTATTCAATGACGTTAGCGAAGTTACGCGCGAACGATGGCTGTCTCACGGTGTAGTGTTGGTACCAGCAAGCTCGTCTGAAATTCAGGCGTGGCTTTTGCAGAACCATGTGCGGGCTGTCATGGTTCGTCCGGATCGTTATATATTGGGTACTGCTCAATCTAGCGCAGAGCTTGACAGCATCAGTGCTTTATTACCCAACTTGGTAGTGCTAGCTCATTGAAGTTTTCAAGTTCCGAATGATTGATAAATCCGACTCCAGTCTTTCACGCATGCTAAGCGTACTAGATCTGTTTTCAGATCAACGTCTTCATTGGAATGCAGAGGACATCAGTGAGCAGCTTGATGTTTCGTTACCTACTAGTTATAGATACCTAAAAACTCTCAGTGATGCGGGACTTCTGCAACGTGGTTCGAATGCAATGTTCACACTGGGTCCTAGAATCATTGTGCTGGATCACTATATTAGGCAAGCTGATCCTGTATTGCAATGTGGTATACCTTTGATGAAAGAATTGGTATTGCAAACAGGTTTTGACTGCGTAGTGTCAAGCCTCCGAGGTGACCAATTACTTGATACCTACCGTGAATTTGGTTCTACACCAGCCAACTTGAGCTACGGACGTGGTCGTCCGCGTCCGTTGTTTAAAGGAGGCGCCCCAAAAGTTATCCTCGCTGGTTTGCCAACGACTCAATTGCACAAGTTATTTGACTCACACCTGGCCGAAATTGCTGAAGCAGGTTTACCAATAAATTGGGCAGACTTTAGGCGATATTACAGCCAGATTCGAAAGAGCGGCTTTTACTTTTCTAATGGTGAGTTGGAAACTAATTTAGCAGCGATTGCTGTGCCACTGCACCAAGGTGAGGGCGAAGTCATTGGCGCCCTAGCACTCGTAACCACTGTAAATCGAATGGCAGTAATAGATCAGAGCAAGCTAACTCCGCTTATTCAGCGCGTTGCAAGTGAAATTTCTGCGCGCTTGGTATGAGTTCTTTGTAAAAACTATCTTGCATGCCCTGAACTTGAAACATAGACACAACGCCCTTCAAAGTAAGTTTCTAGAACGTGTGTCTTTGCAATTTCCTCTGGCGTCTGCCCCTGAAGCGGTTTGGCAAGCCGTATAAAGTCAGCTGAGAATCCAGCTTTCAAGCGACCTGTCACATGCTCTAGCCCCATTGATCTGGCGGCTTGGGTTGTGAAAAGAGGCAAGGCTTCTTCAAGGCTAATCGCTTGCTCCTCTCCTACATACCCAGGGAACAGTCCGAAGGGGTTGCGCCTAGAAATCATGCCTGCCAGGCCAACCCATGGATTGGCATCTGCTGCCGCTGCAGGCCAGTCTGATCCATAGGTCAATTCTGCGCCGGCAAGCATCAACGATTTAATCTGATGACATCTTTGTGTGCGAAGAGGCCCAAGCACCTTCACTTGCCCTGGTGTGACAGGGTTTGGAAACCAAAGCCTGGGTGACATGTCTGCCACCATGCCTAATCGCTTGAATCTTGGATGGTCTGTGGTGTGAACAAATGCTGTATGGCCAATTTCATGCCTGAGGCCGCTTTGCCCATTGGACTTTCTGACTGCTTGTACAGCGTCAAGTCCTGCTCTGGCTGCTCTATCGCCGACGGCATGCATCTTTGCGGTCAATCCCAAACTGTCAAGTTGGGTGACAATTTCTGCGAGTTTTTCGGGGGAGATGGCCAGCACTTGATCAGGGTTGTGCGCGGAAGGTGCGCAGCCTGGCATGGGCAAGTAGGAGATCG
>CALCBL010000400.1 GCA_937897495.1 uncultured Burkholderiales bacterium | reverse complement strand
AGGGCTATCCCAAACTGATTGCCTTGACTTGGTTCTCTTTGTCCGGCCCGCCCGGCATGCCGCCCGCCCTGGTTGAAAAATTGAACAAGGAAACGCGCAAGATCATGCAGAGCCAAGGCGCCAAAGATACCTTGGCCAAGCAATCCATG
The DNA here is from genome assembly GCA_937897495.1 of uncultured Burkholderiales bacterium. Classification (GTDB taxonomy): domain Bacteria; phylum Pseudomonadota; class Gammaproteobacteria; order Burkholderiales; family Burkholderiaceae_C; genus Limnohabitans_A. Next base: position 8,869 of record CALCBL010000400.1, on the reverse strand, counting down.
GAAACATTCGATTGGGATTCAGCGCGGTTCACCCAGTATGTGGGAGAAGAGCTGAAGCAATGGGCACCGATGATCAAAACTGTGAAGCCAGAAAATTGACGCTAAGCTTGGTCTTCAAACGACCATCAGAAAGGCCAAGAAACGGGCCTTTCTTTCATGCTGATGTGAGAAAAAGGACGAGCTTCAGCGCTTGTCTTCAGGTCTCAATTTCAATGCTGTCGTCTTGCAAACGTGCTTTGTAGGTTTTCAAAGGGATCATGCAGGGGGCTGCCACCACGTCGCCCGTGCGGATATTGAAAGAGCCATTGTGAAAGTCGCATTCGACCACATCACCTTCAATTTCGCCCTCTGACAGAGAGCCTGGGCCGTGTGTACAGGTGTCATCGGTCACAAAATACTCACCATCAATCTTGAACACCGCCAAAATCAAACCTTCTTTTTCGACTTTGATGGCTTTGCCCTCCGCGACCTCAGACGCTTTGCACAAAGAGAGAAAACGGCACGCACCCGACATAAAGAATCTCCAGTTGACAATGACAAGTCGCAGATGATAACCTCGTTTCTAATGAAAGAACATTGTTCTGCTATGTAGAACAGCTTCATCTGCGAATATTTCACACCGAAATATCGATCATTTTATGACCCCGTGCATTTGCACACGAGGAGAGACCCGCATGTTGAAAAAAGAACTCAATGATTTGGTAACCCAAACAGGACCTGGCACGCCCATGGGCAACCTGTTCCGTCGTTATTGGTTGCCGGCTTTGATGTCCGATCAGTTGCCTGGCCCCGATTGCGATCCCGTGCGCTTAGAGTTGCTGTCAGAAAAAATGCTGGCCTTTCGGGACACCGAAGGTAAGTTGGGATTGATCGATGAGTTTTGCGCTCACCGCGGCGTGTCTTTGTGGTTTGGCCGCAATGAACAAAATGGCATTCGCTGCCCTTATCACGGCTGGAAATACGATGTGAACGGCAATTGCACCGAAGTGCCTTCAGAGCCCACCTCAGGTTATTGCGAGCGCATCAAGTTGAAGTCTTATCCGATGGTGGAACGTGGTGGTGTGATTTGGGTTTACATGGGGCCTGCCGACAAACAGCCGCCTTTGCCAGAGTGGGAATTTGCCACACTGCCCCTGGAGCACTCTTACATGTCCAAGCGTGTGCAAGCCAGCAATTGGTTGCAGGCTTTGGAAGGCGGCATTGATTCCAGCCACGTGTCTTTCTTGCACAGCGCATCGCTCAGCCGCGATCCATTGTTCAAAGGTGCCAAAGGCAACCAATACAACTTAAACGACTTAAGCCCGGTGTTTGAAGTGGTCGAAGCCGAGGGTGGTTTGTTGGTGGGCGCGCGTCGCAATGCCGAAGACGATCAGTACTACTGGCGCATTACACCGTGGGTCATGCCCAGCTTTACCATGGTGCCGCCGCGGGGTGATCACCCTGTGCACGGTCACTTCTGGGTACCGATCAACGACCATGCATGCTGGACATGGAGCTTTGACTACCACCCCACACGTGCACTGACCACCGCTGAGGTGGACGCCATGAAGGGCGGCGCCAGCATTCACGTGCTGGTTGACAAAGACTACGTGCCATTGCAACGCATGGACAACGACTACCTCATGGACCGCAAGGCGCAGCGCGAAGGCTCTTTGTACAGCGGCATTGAAGGCATTGGCATGCAAGACGCATCGCTGCAAGAAAGCATGGGCGCTATTCAAGACCGCACCAAAGAAAATTTGGTGTCGACTGACAACGGCATCATCATGGCGCGTCAGCGCTTGATTAAAACGGCACGCGCCTTGGCTGAGAACCCTGATTTTGCATTGCCAGGTTTAGACCCTGAGCATCAAAAAGTTCGCTCTGTGGCCATGCTGATCAAACGCGATGTGCATTACAAAGAAGGCGCCAAAGAGCACTTCAAGTCGGCACCGGGCAAGCCCCATTCGAGTGTTTGATTTGTACCGCGCTATCGTTACATCACTATAAAAAGGTCATACATGGGACAAACATTCAAGGCCGCCGTGGCCCTGCCCAACGGCACCATTGAGATTCAAAACTTTCAAACACCCGATCCCAAGCCGGATGCAGGTTTGTTGAAAGTGGCGGTCACCGGTGTCTGCGGCAGCGATTGGATGTTTTTCCAAGACTTTCCCAAAATTCAAGGGCCCGCCATTTTGGGCCACGAAACAGTGGGCCATGTGCAAGAAGTGGGCGCCATTGCCGGCCCCAAGTGGGGCGTGAAAGAAGGCGACTTGGTCGCCTTGGAAGAATACTTGCCTTGTGGCCATTGTGACTTTTGCAGAAGCGGTGATTTCCGTTTGTGCAATGCCACCGATTGGCGACTGGGCGGTCCGCGCTATGGTGCCACCGGCTTGAACCGGGGCTCTGGCTTGTGGGGTGGTTTTGCTCAGTACCAAGAACTGCACATGAACACCGTGTTTCACAAAGTGCCCGCAGGCCTTGAGCCCAAATATGCGGCGCTGGCATTGCCCGTGTCTAATGGCGTTGAGTGGGTCTACCTGCATGGCGGTGCAGGCCCTGGCCAAACTGTTTTGATACAAGGCCCTGGCCAACAAGGTTTGTCGTGTGTGGTGGCCGCGCGTGAAGCGGGTGTCGACAAAATCATTGTGACGGGCTTGAACACACCTTCAGATCAAAAGCGTTTGGCCATGGCCAAGCACTTGGGGGCCAGCCACACCGTGGCCATTGGCGATGAAGATTTGCTCGAATCGGTGGCCGAAATAACAGGTGGTCAAATGGCCGATCTGGTCATTGACTGTGCCTCTGGTGGCCCTGCCTCTGTGATCAGCGCCATTCAGTTGGCACGTAAAAAAGGCCGCGTTATTTTGGGCGGTATCAAGCGCCAAAAAGTGCCGCAGTTTGACAGCGACATGATCATTGCCAAATTCCTGACAGTGAAGGGTATGCGCGGCCACAGTTACGAATCTGTGGAATTAGCGCTACAACTCATTGCCGGCAATCGCCACAACGTAAAGTCCATGAGCACGCACATGTTTGGTTTGGACCAAACCGAATACGCCATCCGATCTTTGGTGGGTGAAGGCGCCGAGGACGCCATTCACATGACCATCGATCCTTGGAAATAAACGCTGAAAATCTTCAGGTCTTGGCGTCTACGCCGAGGCTTGAAATGCCTTGTTGCACAAGGTAGTGCGCTGAAGCCTCAGGCAAGTCGCTGCTCACGATCACAGTCAGACCACTGAGCGTGCTGTCTGACCAAGCCAATTCATCGGTGCACACTTCTGCTTGTGTTTCAAAGGGCGCCAACTGAACCACATACCGACCTTCTGCTGTTTGAACGCGGCCTTTTAAGCGCAGCAGCGCTGCCCCCAATGTTTTTTGCAATTCACTCACTTGCGCTTGCAACGCATCGATTGAAAGGCTGGATGTGATGGGCCACCACAAGGCCTTTGCAGAATGAACATGATCATGTCCCTGCTCACAAATTGCACAGGACTCACCTGGCTTGTGCAAGTGCAAAGCGTGCAAAGGCGTTGTCACAACTTGCAGCGCAATAGCTTGGGCTGATGGTGGGGACGCTTCATTTGTTGAAGCGAGTCGCAGTGCCAAACTGCTCAGTAAATCTTTTGCCGACAAGTCAGCCCGCGCTGAGGTGAGCAGGTAGGGCGGCTTTTCAAGTTCTAAATGCGCCAACTGATGTTGCACACGCAAATTGAGGGCGTCCAAATTTTCTGAACTGACCAAATCTGTTTTGGTGATGATCAAAACATCTGCGCCTGCCAGTTGCGCGCGTGCTTCGGCGTGTTGTTTGAGAACCGCATCGGCCGTGCTGGCGCTGAGGCATGTCATCACGCCTGCCAAGCGATAACGTTCGTTGAGCAAGTCGCTGCTTCGCAATGCTTCGGCCACGGGACCTGGCTCTGCGAGGCCAGTGGTTTCAATGACCAAGTTGGGAAAGCGTGGCATGCGCCTTTCTAAACGCGCCCAAAACAAATCTTCGAGTGCCTCTGCCAAGCCTGGCAAACCGGTGCAACAAACGCAGGCATTGGCCACCAGTGCGCTGCTTTCGGTGGCGCTACTCAGGAGTTGGTTGTCAAGGCCAACCTCCCCCAACTCATTGATCACCAGGGCGGCGTCTTTGAACTCAGCTTGCGCAAGCCACGACTTGAGCAGGCTGGTTTTGCCGCTGCCCAAATAGCCCGTGAGCAAATACACGGGAATGCGCTTGTCGTCTGTGCGAACAAGTTCAGTCGTGGAAATAGAAAGGGTCATGTGACGGGTTAGTGGGTTGTGCGTATCATCGTGCCATTCGCTTCACATTTCTGCAAGGCAAGACCATGGAACGCATCACAATTTCAATTGAAACAGAGTTGGCCACTATTTTGGACCAATTGACAGAGAAGAATGGCTATACCTCAAGGTCAGAGGCCATTCGAGATTTGATTCGCGGCTGGCATTCTCAAGAAACCCTGCGCCAAAACGAAAGTGAGCACTGCATTGCTCATTTGGGGTATGTCTACAACCACCACGACCGCACCATGGCGGAACGCATTGCCAACTTGCAGCATGACCACCATGACCTCACGGTCTCAAGCATGCACTTGCACCTTGACCATGACAACTGCTTGGAAGTGGCATTTTTAAAAGGTAAAACCAAAGAGGTGAGGCAATTTGCGCATCGCCTCGTGGCGCAAACGGGTGTGCGCCACGGCTCGGTGCAAATTGTGCCGCTTACTTTGGAAAAAGCAACGAAGGGGCACGACCACGGCGATGGGGTTCACCATGTTCACTTACAACCTGCCAGTTGAGATTTTTTGATTTGTAAATGCGGGCGCTGATCAAGTAGACCAACAAGGCGATGCCTGTGACGCCAATGCCAATGTAGCCACCCCAGGCATCCCAAATTTCTTCCAAGTTACCAAAGTGCTGGCTGCTATGGCCTACAGCCACCACCATCAGTGACAGCGTGGCCACAACGCCACTCATGATGCGGCCTGCCTGGTGTGCCAAATGATGGCTCCGATTGACCAGCCAGTGCATGAGCAAGCCATTGCTGGTATCGGCCAAAATCATGCCTGCACCAAAACTCAATGCCATGGCCACGATGGCAAAGAAACCACCCAGCTCGTGGCCCTTGGCTGCCATCAGCCCTGCTTGCGCCAAAGAATCAAATGAAATGGCAAAGCCAAAACCAACGCCCATGGGGTGTGCAAAGGGCCCCATGGCTTGCAAAATTTTGCGCTGAACAGGGCTGCCAGCGTGGTTGTGATGGTCAGTCCCTGAAAAGCAAAACTTGAAATTTCGGTAGGCCAGCCACAACAAGAAAAACGTTGAAATCCAAAGACCCACGGCATCCAACCATTGTGGCAACTGAACCCCATAAAGATAAAACACAAAGGTGGCCAGCAAAATAGTCAGGCTGTGACCGGCAGCAAATTGAAAGCCAGTCAGGCGGGCTTTCCAATAAGCGCTGCCGTTGTGGCGCAGTCGTGTCATGCCATCGACGACCGCAATGTGGTCAGGGTCTAGGCCATGCCGAAAGCCCAAAGCGAGCAGCAAACCCGATGTGGCGAGCAGTGAGGTGGTATTCAAATCCATGGTGTGATTTTATTTTAATTCGTCATACTTGGGCGCGAAAAAAAAGCACAGGGGCTGCGCTTTTTGGTCGCAAACTCTTTAGGGCTTGTTCTTGTGGGCCAAATTCAGGGCGTGTTGTGTATCGTGTGAATGGCCATGATCATGCCCATGGGCGTGGTCATGTGAATGATCGTGGGAGTGACTGTGGTCATGGTCATGAGAATGTCCGTGTCCATGAGAATGTGCCTTGTTGTGATCATGGCGGTGCATCTTGCCGTCTTCGTGGGCATGCCACTCATTCGGATCTGACTTGCCGTGCGCGCGAGGATCTTCATTGAAGACCAGCGATTTGACCGTGACAGGCACGGTCCACGACGGCATGCGAATGCGTCCCAGGTCGACAAAGTCAAAGCCCCACAAAGTGACGCCATCAATGACCAAGACTTCGCACTTCACGCGCTCGTCTTCTTTGAAGAGATGCCCTAAATTGTGCGCAATGTCGCCATCGGTCACGATGTACAAATGACGCTGCTGTTTCAAAGTTTCAGGCAAGCCATTCAGAATACCTTGCGCCAAAGCATTCATGCGAACAAAAGAAGGTGCGCCCAACCAACGCAATGAAATGGCCACATCTTGCGCACCCTCGACCAAATCGTGTCTTTTGAAAGACTTGCTCAATGCAGTCGCAATTTCTGCAGAATCAATGCTGTCTTTCAACTCAAGGTTCAAAGGAATGACCTGCAAATTTTTGCGTGGCAAAAGCGCTGCAGGTTCAGAAATGAAGGTGGTGTTGCCACTCAATTGAACACTGTATTCAGAAGCGCCTAAAACAGTGGCACGAATGCATTCACCCGCTGGTAATAGAGGCACCGGCACGGCATTTTGATCAAGGCGCTGACGCACCGCTTCACCAAACAATTTGCCCAAGTCGCCAAAGTCGCGCATCTCGCGGCGATAAACATACTCACCTACACCGCCCGAGAACATGATGCCGTCGAGTTGGCCCCAGTCGTCGACGGGGTCGGTTAAAAACAAATTAGACAAATCTTCGCGTGAAAAAGTTTGAGTGAGCACGCGCACCAATGCGTCGGCCATCCAATGGGCCACGGTGGCCAATTCTTGACGGGTGACTTGATCGCCCAACTTCCAGTTGAAGCCAGCTTGTTTGGCCAAATAAGCACCAGCCGGATCGAGTCGGGTCAGCATGTTTTTTTCATCCACCACCATCAGGCGTCCGCCTAAATGCACAGCGGCCGTAGCAACCAGTTCGCCGTTTTGAACCAGACCGAGCTTGGTGGTGCCGCCACCAATGTCGATGTTCAAGATGCGGTGCTTTTCATCGTAAGAACGTTTGGCCGCACCAGAGCCGTACACAGCCAGCATGGCCTCCATGTGGTGGCCGGCTGTGGCGCATACAAACTCGCCGCCTTGTTCTGCCAACACTGCCGCAATCGATTCGCTGTTTTCGCGCCGAAGCGCCTCGCCCGTCAAAATGACGGCACCGGCATCAATTTCATCGGGGTGCAAACCCGACTCTTGGTAGGCTTTGTCAATGATGGCGCCCAGTGCTTTGGCGTCCATCAAACTGTCGCTCAAATAAGGCGTTAAAGAAATAGGCGATTGATACAGCGCGGTGCGCTCAACCACGGTGTAGCGGCTCGACAAGTCTTCCGCAATGCGCCTTAAGTGAATGCGCGAAAAGACCACCTGCGTGCCTGAAGAGCCCACATCAATGCCCACGCTGTGCAAGATCACATTGTCTTGGCGCCACAAAGATTCTTGTGACGGATCGTCGCCCGCAAAATCATGATCGTGGTCATGGTCTGCTTCGCCATCGTGTGTGTGATACGTGTCAGCGCCGTATTGGTGGTCTTGGACGCTGTGTTTGTTTTTAATGTCTTCGCTGCTCATACGGACCGTTCAATAAAATTGATCAAAGTGCACTTGGTCCATGGGCACTTTCAGATCAATCAAAGTTTTTAAAAGAGACTGTCCCATCAAGGCGGGACCTGCAAAATAAATTTCCATTTGTTGCAAACGTTCGCCAAAGCTTTGCGCCACTGCGTCGTGGGCAAAACCACGCAAATAAGGCACAGGTAAATTGGCAGTGTCTGGCTCACCAGAAATGATCGCTTGGTAATGGCCGCGAGCATCCCAGTCGGAAAGCGCTTGCAGCATGTCCAAGCCACAGACATCTTGCAAAGAGCGTGCACCATAGTAGAAATGTAATTTTCGGTCACGCATTTTGGGGCTGCTGAATGCACCGCGTGCAATCGAAACCATGGGTGCTAAACCCGAACCACCCGCTACACACAAAATGTCACGTTCAACATCTTCTCGCAGGTAGGCCATGCCGTAAGGGCCATCAATTTCAACTTGTGCGCCTGGTGCCAACTGATCAAACAAGTGCGCACTGCCATGCCCGCCAGGAACACGCCGAACTTGAAACTCCATGACTTGTCTTGTTTGGGAGTTGCCATTGATCAAGCCCACATTGCTCATAGAGTAGGCGCGCGGCCCCGCAATACCTGGCATTTGAACCAAAGCGTATTGGCCACTTAAAAAAGCAACAGGTGTGGCGGTTTCAAATTTGAATTCCGACAAATCGTGCGTGATGGCGTGCGATGAAACAAAAGTTGCTGTGGTGCGAACAGGGCGATGCTGAGGCGCATATTTATCGCTGGTGCGAAGCTTAATTTGAAGAGGGCCGGAGGGTCTGCTCTGGCAACCAAGACCTCTGTTTTTGGCGCGATCTTTGTCTGAAAGGCCCGGCGCTTCTGGCCAGCAGGAGGACATCACGCCTTCCAGCAATTCAAATTTGCAATTGCCACAAGAGCCAACATTGCACTCGTAGGGAAATGCGATGCCACTTCGAAGTGCTGCACGAAGCAGGGTGTCGTTGTCTGCGCAAGGAAAGGACTGATCGGATCCAGCCAGTTGAATGAGGTGTACTGCTTGAGACATAAAATTACGCGCGATAGCCCAATTGAGACGAGATGGCCTCGGCGGTGCTGAGCAAAACAGGCGCCAAACCGCGTAACTTTTTAAGTGTCAAACGCTGGCTTGGGCCGCCAATGCCAATGGCCGCCACCGCTTGGCCCGTGATATCTCTGAGCGGTGCGCTAATGCCGCGCATGCCTTGTTCAGACTCTTCATCATCAATGGCATAACCATAGGAGCGGATTTCGGCAAACATTTTCATGAGTTGCGCGGGATCGGTTTGCGTGCCAGGGGTGCGCGCTATGAGCGGTGCGTTAAGAACCTTGTTCATCAATTCGGGGCCACCAAAAGCCACAATGGCCCGGCC
>CALCBL010000399.1 GCA_937897495.1 uncultured Burkholderiales bacterium | reverse complement strand
CTCATGGGTGCAGCGTCTGCTGGCCTGCCTACTGTGCAACTGATTACCGGCTCTATGCTGACGGGTTCGCACCGTGGCGAGCGTGTGGGCGCATGTACAGATTGCCGACGCTATTGGGGCAAATTCAGAGCCGAAGAAATTGACCAAGCCGAAATTCACCAAGTCAACACACAATTGGTTGCAAGCGTAGGCACCTGCTCGGTCATGGGCACTGCCAGCACCATGGCCTGCATTGCAGAAGCCTTGGGCATGACGGTGCCTGGCGGCGCTTCACCCCCCGCTGTCACAGCAGACCGCATTCGCATTGCAGAAGAAAGTGGCCGCATTGCCGTTGAAATAGCCAGAAAAGGCTTGACCATCGACAAGGTGCTCACAGAAAAAGCATTTGAAAACGCCATGCGCGTCTTGTTGGCCATTGGCGGCTCTACCAATGCCATCATTCACCTCACCGCCATTGCTGGGCGCATGGGTTTTGAGATGGACTTGCAAGCCCTAGACCGCATGGGGCGCGACACACCTGTGTTGCTAGACCTCAAACCATCGGGTCAGTTTTACATGGAAGATTTTCACCATGCGGGTGGCATGGCCACTTTGCTGCGAGAGCTCAAGCCCCTGTTGCACTTAGACGCGCTCACCATTACCGGTCACACTTTGGGCGAGTGGATTGAAGCGGCAGGCCCTGCGTTTAAACAAGATGTGGTCAAGACCCGCGCCAACCCCATTTTCAAAGAAGGTGGCATTGCGGTTTTGAAGGGCAACTTAGCGCCTGGTGGTGCCATCATCAAGCAATCGGCTGCCAGTACCAAACTGATGGAGCACGAAGGTCGTGCGGTGGTGTTTGAGAATTTGCAAGACATGGCTTTGCGCATTGACTCGGAAGACTTGGATGTGACGGTGGACGACATTTTGGTTCTAAAGCACATTGGCCCTAAGGGTGCGGCCATGCCTGAAGCGGGCTACATGCCTATTCCTAAAAAATTGGCCAAGGCAGGTTGCAAAGACATTGTGCGCATTTCAGATGGCCGAATGAGCGGCACAGCCTTTGGCACCATCGTGTTGCATGTCACACCAGAATCTGCGCTGGGTGGGCCATTGGC
>CALCBL010000398.1 GCA_937897495.1 uncultured Burkholderiales bacterium | reverse complement strand
CAACATGAACCCCCAACTCGTCCATGTAAGGCTTGGCTTGCACCATCACATCTAACAGGTGCGATACGGGCGCACCTTGATAGCCCCCTACATAAGCAACGCCCGACTGAAGCAAGCCTTTGGTAATGGCCAGAATGCCCTCGCCTCGAAATACCTCGCCCTCGCCCATGCGAAGGGCCTTGATTTCTTCATGAAATGAAACTTCCAAAAGTAACTCCAAATCTGTTGATGTTAGCTCTGAAACAGCACATCGTCAAAAATTGCCACAGCGCGGGTCCAGCCTGCAGACGCGCCTCTGATCTTGTGCGGAAAGCAGCTGATGTAAAAGCCTGAAGCAGGCAATGACTCCAAGTTGTGCAGTTTTTCGATGTGGCAATAGCCAATGTCTCTGCCTGCTTTATGACCTTCCCAAATAAGTGAGGCATCTTGCGAGGCCTTGTACTTTTCTGCAGTGTGCACAAAAGGTGCGTCCCAGCTCCATGCGTCTGTGCCTGTGAGTCGAATGCCTCTTTCTAGCAAGTACATGGTGGCTTCATAGCCCATGCCACAACCCGTAGCAACATAATTGGCATGGCCATATTTCATGCCAGCAGCCGTGTTGATGACCACAATTTCTAGCGGCTGCAACACATGCTTGATTCTTTTTAATTCAGCTTCCACATCTTCGGCCGTGACCACATAGCCATCTGCAAAATGTCGGAAATCGAGTTTGACGCCTGGCTGAAAACACCACTCAAGCGGCACATCGTGGATGGCAATGGCAGGCTTCTTGTCACCCAAGGCATTGTCCATGGTGGAATGAAAGTGGTAAGGCGCATCCAAATGCGTGCCGTTGTGCGTTGACAGTTGAACGGTTTCAACAGCCCATCCTTCGCCATCCGGCAAGTCTTCTTTTTTCAGTCCTGGAAAAAAAGGTGCAATTTGTTCGAACGAATTTTCGTGTGTGAAATATTCAATTTTGGGCGCAAAAGCTGGGGGGTCGCTGATGACATCGTTTTCAAGAAAAATAGACAGGTCTACAAATTTTCGTGTCATGGCTATCGGCTCTTTCATTTCCAAAAAGTCAAAATAAGTTTACAGTCGGTCGCTACGCAAAGCAAATTGAATTCAGTCCACAATGTCCATTCAAGCCTCAGAGCCAACCAAAGTCAACGCCAAAGACTTACTCATGGTTCTCATTGTGACGGTTTCATGGGGCATGAACTACCCCATCATGAAGTATGTGGTCAACAGCTACCCACCTTCAGCATTTAGGGCCTACACCTTCATCGTCGGTTTTGTCTCTCTAGGCATTTACGCTTATTACAAAGGCATTTCTTTGTCGGTGATCAGCACCGAGAGATGGCCCGTCTTCAAATTGAGCATGTTCAACATGGTGGGTTGGCACCTGCCCATGATTTATGGGGTTAGCATGCTCAACTCGGGTCGTGCTGCCATCATTGGTTACACCATGCCCGTTTGGGCCTTGTTGGCCAGCGCCTTGCTCTACAAAGAAAAAATCAATGCCCGATCACTTGTCAGCATTGTTTTGGCAATGACAGCGGCTTTGCTTTTGGCATGGGGCAGTCGACAGCAATGGGGCAATCACCCCTTGGGCGTTGGCGTGATGCTGGTGGCAGCGGTCATCTGGGGCGTTGGGAATGCCATGGTGAAAAATTCAAAGCTTGCCCTTCATGGTGTGGCCCTCACCTTTTGGGCCTTGTTCATTGCTTTTGTATTCTTCTTTGGCATCACTGTGGCGTTTGAAACAGAACAGTGGGCTTGGCCCAATTTAATGCAATGGCTGGCCATTCTGTATGGCGGCGTTGTCACATTTGCAGTGAGCTATGTGGCTTGGTTTCATGTCGCCAGAAAACTGTCTGCCGTCTCTAGCGGCCTCTCCATCATGCTGGTGCCCGTGTTTGGTGTGACCGGCGGCGCATTGATACTGGGCGAAGCTGTCACCATCCCCGATATCTCTGCACTGATTTTGATCTTGATCGCCATGGTGGTGGTGCTCTCGCCCAATATCAATGTCAAACAAATTTTGAAACTCAAATCAGAAACCTAATTTCAAGAAGGAGCCCCAATGATCCAAACGCGTCATATTTTTACCATCAAATTATCTGTCCCCAGCATCATCGATTTGGGCCAAACGCCCATGGGCGGTCGCAAAATTGCCCAAGTCAGTGGTGGCGAATTTACGGGTGACCGCATGAAGGGCACCGTGGTTCAAGCACCCGGCGGTGATTGGTTGCTCATGCGGCCCGATCAAGTGCTGACACTTGACGTGCGCTTAACTTTGCTCACGGACGATGGCGAATACATCTACATGTCTTATCGCGGCTTAAGACATGGCCCAAAGGACGTGATGGACAAACTCAACAAGGGTGAGGCCGTTGACCCCGCTTTGTACTACTTCCGCATGACGCCCATCTTTGAAACCTCAAGCACCCAATACGCTTGGCTCAATCGCATCATTGGCGTTGGCACTGGCCGACGCGAAAGCACGGGCCCTATTTATGAGGTTTACGAAGTTTTGTAAATGACTGGCTTAAGGCGACTGGCTTAAAGTTTGGCCGAAGTTGCCTCGTAATTAATCACAAACTCTTCCGGTACCGCAGGCCCCCACAAATAGAAAGAATCGTGTTGCGGGTAGTTGCCTGTGGCCCAATCGTGGTCGGCAGGCACAAAGTCAATGTCGAAAGAAAATTCGCTGTAGCTGCCCCAGGGATCTCGAGAATAAAAGAAATAATTGGAGCCCAGCACATGACGGCCAACGCCCCAACCCTTTGCATAACCAGCCTCTAGCATTTGGGCCATGCCCAGCCCCACATCTTCAAGTTGCGCAACGTCCCAGCTGAGGTGATGCAAACCTGGGCCTTCCGATTTGACAAAAGCCAGCAT
>CALCBL010000397.1 GCA_937897495.1 uncultured Burkholderiales bacterium | reverse complement strand
GGGCCCATGTTGTTCTAAATGCACGTGATGAAAAGCTCCTAAGCGAGCGTGTCAAAACACTCACTGAGCAAGGACACTCTGCGCAGGCTGCGGCTTTTGATGTCACCCATTTTGAAGCGGCTCAGGCGTGCATTAACGACTTAAAAAAACAATGGGGAAAAATAGATATTTTGATTGCCAATGCCGGCATTAATCACAGGCAAGCAATTCAAGATTTTGAATTAGAAAATTTCGAAAAGGTCATCAATACTAATTTCAAAGCGATATGGGTGCTTTGCAAAGCGGTGACGCCTTTGATGGTTGAAAAGAAAAATGGACGAATTATTTTGATAGGTTCGATGAGCGCTATCAATGCGAGGCCTTCTATTTCCGCTTATGTGGCCAGTAAAGGGGCCGTGCATTCGTTATGTAAGCAACTGGCAGTAGAGCTTGCGCCTCATCAGATCACGGTGAATTGCATTGCGCCAGGCTTTTTTGCCACAGAAATGAACACTGCTTTGGTAGAAGACCCAAAATTTACCAAGTGGGTTCATGAAAGAACGCCGGTTGGTCGTTGGGGGCGTGTAGAAGAGATTGGTCCTGCGGCTGTTTTTTTAGCCTCAGATGAAGCATCTTTTGTGAATGGATTAATCATGACGGTTGATGGCGGTTTTACGTCTGCGATGTAATTGAAAATCTATTTGTATTTGCACGATATCCAGTCTCATCAACCAACCAGCGTTGTTAGTTGCTAGAGTTAATTCGTTGATTTATTAACATGTTTTAGGAGCAATGTAATGAGTTCATCCCAAGAAATCGATCGAAGACTTTTTGAGCAGATTCGAGATAAACTTTTCACATCAATCATTTCCGACGCATTGGACAGTTCAGGGTTTCGCAATCAAGCGATGTCATCAAAAATTCGTCCAATTGACGATGCCTTGGTTTTAGTTGGAAGAGCTCGAACTGCTAGTTTCATGGAGGTGTGGCACCACGATGAGGGAACGAATCCCTATGAGTTAGAGATTCAATTGGTCGACAGTTTGAAGCCTTTTGAAATTCCTATTTTTGCGTGCTCGAACTCAGCTCGGATTGGCCCTTGGGGAGAATTACTGTCTACCGCGGCACAAGCCCGTGGCGCAGCTGGAGCTGTCATGGATGGTTGCACCAGAGATGTCCGTGCAATTCGTGCCATGAAATTCCCCGTTTTTCATGGTGGTATTGCGCCACTAGACAGCAAAGGCCGGGCTCGAATCATGGCGCTGGATATTCCAATTGAATGTGGCGGTGTATACGTGGTGCCAGGGGACTTGGTTGTGGGGGATGTCGATGGCTTGGTTGTTGTTCCGCAAAGCGTAGAAGAAAAAGTTTTAGAAATTGCTTTTAAAAAAGTGTCGGGCGAATCCAATACGCTTAAAGACTTACAACGTGGCGATAAATTAGCAGATGTATTTGCACGCTATGGCATTCTTTAACCAACAGAAACCTGGTTGAGCAAGGGACGCGTGAAAAGTGGCAGACTTACGCACCGATGGCAGGTTTTGAAGTTCAGTGAGTTTTTCGAAATACGCTAGAGCCAGCAAAACGGGCTTGAGCGCCTAGTTGTTCTTCAATGCGCAGTGCATGGTTCCACTTGACCATGCGCTCACTTCTTGCGAACGATCCAACTTTGAGTTGACCCACATTCCACCCAATGGCCAGGTCGACAATGGTGGTGTCTTCGGTTTCACCGGAGCGGGCCGACACGATGGCTGAATAGCCCAACTCTTGTGCCACTTTCCAAGCTTCTAAGGTTTCGCTCAGAGTGCCTCTTTGGTTGGGTTTAAGAAGTACCGTGTTGGCAGCGCCTAAATTAGCGGCCTCTCGAATGAGGTTTGAATTGGAGACCAAAAAATCATCGCCCACAATTTGCAATCGATGACCAATGGCCTTGGTAAAGCGAGCGAACCCCACCGAATCGTCTTCGGCCAAAGGGTCTTCGATGGAGACGATGGGGTACTTCTCAACCCATCTCAACAGCATTTCAATCATGCCGTCGGAGTCCAATTCTCGAGATTCCAGTCCTAGGCGGTATTGACCCTGCTGACCAAATTCGGATGCTGCAATATCTAAAGCAATTGCAACTTGATCTCCAGGAATAAAGCCTGCGCGTTCAATGGCAAGTACGAGCATTTCCAGTGCTTGCTCGTTACTTGAAAAGTCAGGCCACCACCCCCCTTCGTCAGCAACGCCAAACAGTGAGCCGCGTTGCGCCATCAGTAGGCCTGCATGGCGATAGACTTCTGCTGTCCACTCCAAAGCCTGAGCGAAGCTGCTTGCACCAGGACAGACCACCATAAAGTCCTGAACATCGACACGCCTGCCTGCATGCGCACCTCCGCCAAAAATTTGAATTTGAGGCATGGGCAAGCGGCCAATTTTCCCATTGCCAAGGTAGCGGTACAGGGGCATATCAGAGGCAGCAGCCATGGCATGCGCTGCTGCCATTGAAATTGCCAAAGTTGCATTAGCGCCTAATCTGGACTTGTTGATGGTTCCATCAAGGTCAATGAGTGCCTGGTCAAGAGCAGACTGGTTGTCAGCCTTTGTTCCCACGAGTGCATTAGAAATTTCACCGTTGACATGTCCGACTGCCCGCATCACATCAAGACCCCCAAACCGATCGCCCCCATCTCTTAATTCCAGTGCTTCACGCGTACCTTTGGATGCGCCAGCTGGTGCAATGGCTCTGCCTAGTGAGCCGTCGTTGAGAACAACTTCTGCTTCTACGGTGGGTCGCCCGCGACTGTCCCAGACTCGTCTTGCGAGGATAGATTTGATGGCAAACGGTGTCATGTATTTAGGTCCTTGGCCCATGCATGGGCAATTTCATGCAAATGACTCGCTGGCTTGATGAGCAATGCGCTGGCTACGCGTCTAACGTGCTCGCGTTGATGTGCTTCAGTCACATATTCGACAGGAGACTTGCCATCTACTCTGGCCAGCAAAAGTCCGGGTAACAGTCTTGCCGCTCTTGCTTCAAGATCAGTGGGCAGTTCCCAATCTACGGATTGCAAGTAGTTGTTGGTCAGAACTTCAAAGCAATGCAAAAAATCTGACGATGACGACGGCGTCCACAGGCACTTGAGCAATAAGTGGTTTAGGCAAAACGCTAAGTCAAATGCAGGGTCACTCCAAGTGGCGCACTCAGCATCTAGCAACACGGGGCCCTGTGGTCCTAACAAGATATTTTTAGGGCTGACATCGCCATGCACCAAGGTTTTTGCATTGTTTTGAGTTTGCAATACCAGCGCTTCGAGTGCATGCGCTAGTTTGGGATGGCGCTCTGCAGTGGCAAGTAAGTAGGGCGCCAGTCTGATTTCAAAAAATATTTTGTCAGTTGGAAATTCGCTCGCTAACTGACTATTTCTTGCTGCATAACTGTGAATCTTAGAAAGTACTTGCCCCATTGCTTTTGCAGTATGCGCGTCAGCATTGCCAGCATGCAATTCTTGCTTCCAGAGGCGATAGTGAACTGGGTCAAGGTACTGCATAACCAACACCCCTAGTTCTGGGTGTTGGCCTAATAATTCTGGTGCACAGCCTGGCGAGGCTTGGTGGGCAACTTGCAACCATCGGGCCTCAAAAAGATTGCGCTCCACAGGCGCATACCAATCGGCAGCCACCCGCAATTTGGACAAAGCGCGTTTGGCGCAAACAAATCCTTTTTCTGTCTCAATGCACCAAATATCAGATGACACGCCACCTGTCAGAGGATTGCCGAACAAGGAAGAAGCATTTGAAAGACCCAGATCGTTCAAGGCCCGAACGAACTCAGTGGGGACTTCTGTCTTAGGCATGAGCGGTATAAGTGGATTCAACCAGTTTGACCAATGCGAACAAGGCTTGGTTAACGGGGGTCGCCACCCCAAGAGCCTGGCCGCGTCTCACAATGAACCCATTCAGATGGTCAATTTCACTGTGTTTAGAGCGCGCCATATCTTGTGCAGTAGATGATTTTTGACTTCCCATCGTGACAGCTATTTGCTCGACGGCTTGCAGGGCAACAGTCTCAGACAAATGGATGCCATCGGCGTGGGCCACTGCAATGACTTCCTTGACCAAAGCTGTTTGGGTGCTGCGAACTGACTCCAAGGCAGCAAGTTTTCCATATTGAATTTGGGCTAAACCCGAAATCGCATTGAAAGCGCAGTTGATCATCAACTTAGACCATAACTCGACCATGACATTTGGTGAAATCTGAACCGAAACCTGGGCTGAACCAAACAGCTCAACTATTTCTTGAAGAGTTTTTTGCGGATCGCTCAGTCGCGAAGCCTGCATCGTTCCGATCACAAGATCACCGCGGCCATGGTGCTTGACACAACCTGGCGCAGTAATTTCTGTGGCCACATAGACGACACAGGGTATTACCGCATTGGGTACCTGTTGTGCAATCAGGGTTGAGTTTTCCACACCGTTCTGCAAACTCATCATCAAAGTATGTGGTGCGAGATAGGGCGCAATTTGAAGCGCAACCGAAGCGCTGTCTGTTGATTTGACACAGAACAAAACCAAGTCAGCTGTTCGCAAGCTTGAAAAGTCACTGCTGGCTTCAATCCGAACGATCTCTGTCGTTGAGGATGTTGATAAATCCAACTTCAAACCGTCGCGCGTTGTAGCATTGACATGTGCGGGCCGGCCAATGAGCGTCACCCTGTGCCCGGCGCGGGCGAGCATGGCGCCATAAAAGCTGCCAACGGCGCCTGCGCCAACAACTGCAATGTGGTTAAAGGTGGATGTATTCAAGTAGTCTCTAGACAGTGCAAGATAAAAAGGCAAATGTTAGGAGAGAGGCGAATGTTTTAAACCGGTTCACCAAATCGAATTCCAACTTTAGCCATGGCATCCACTGTGGCGGAACCCCAGCGTTTGGTAATTTCTTCACCGCTGGATTTGGCGTGGTAAACGGCGTCTTGCGTGTCACCAGGTTCAGGTTGGATCATGACCAGTAGTCGACCTAATTCGGTTCCGACATTTTTGAAATCACGGTAAATACCCGATGGCACTGACACAAAATCTAAGGGCTGTAGGATGGTGGAAAACTGCCCTACATCACCCCAGATAATTTCAAATTGACCTTGGACACAAAAGAAATTTTCCACAGCACCGGTGTGTTTATGCAGTCCAGCGCTATCACCTGGAGGGCATTCAGCCAAAGTAATCGTCAACCCAGGAGCCCCCTTAACCGGCGCAATTTTGCTACGACCCTCCCAGCCTTTGGGTGACATGATGGGCATGACCTTATCGGGCGACATCATCAGCATGGCCTCGGGGGGTATACCCTCCGAGTTGTTCATGGAGTCTTTGTAGGGCACCAAATCTGAATATCGGGCTACACGTTGGGGGACTGTATCGTCAAGTGGATTGTGTTTTGTCATGATGGGTATTTGGACTAAGTTAAGGGCTTCTGGGGGGTTGATAGCGTATTGAGGCGTGTCATTTCTGCTGCGCTCAACTCAATGATCTGAACAATCTCTTCTAACTGTGTAGGCGTGCGCGCGCTAGCAATTGGAGCGCAGACTTGGGGGTGTGACCGCAACCAGGCCAAGGCAATTGCCGAAACTGGTGCGCTGCGCGCTTGAGCAATGTCACGCAAAGCTTCAATGATTTTCCAGTTTTGGTCTGAATAAAACTCAGCAACACCTTCTGCTCGAACGGAGTCAATTTTCAACCCAGGCCGGTATTTTCCTGACAAAAATCCACGCGCTAGGCCATAAAAAGGAAATGAACCTAAGCCGTTGGCAGCAAGTACGGGGGCTTGCTCAGATTCAAATGGCTCTCGATGCACCAAGTTGTATTGGTCTTGCAGTGCGATATAGGAGGGCAGGGCATGTTTGGCTGAGATGCTCAGCGCCTCTTGCAGGCGCGCGCCGGTATGCTGCGAAGCAGCGATATAACGCACTTTTCCCGCTTTGATTAATTTGGCATAAGCACCCAAGGTCTCTTCCATCGGGGTTTTGGCATCGTCGCGGTGTGAGTAATAAATATCGATGTAATCAGTTTGCAAACGGCGCAGTGAATCGTCGCAAGCAGCCAAAATATTCGCAGCCGATAAACCAGGCCGAGTGTTGAGAAGTGCAACCTTTGTTGCTATCACGAATTTTTTTCGATCTTTCTTTTTCAGCCAATGGCCAATCAGTGTTTCTGACTCACCGCCTTGATTGCCAGGTTTCCACTGTGAATAAGCATCTGCGGTATCGATGAAATTGCCGCCATGCGATGCATAAGCATCCAGCACAGCATTCGATTCTTGTTCGTCGGCACTCCAGCCAAAGACATTGGCGCCAAGGCAAAGTGGGTGAACGCGTAAATCAGTTTTTGGAATTTTGATCATGGGCTTGCTGGTTCAGTGTTTTGCGTCAAGGTCGAGAGGGTAGATAGGGCGCCGCACATTTTTGAAGTCTAAAACGCTGAAATCAGAAGTGCAAACGCCTACCCCGGCGCATTCGACAATTGAACTTGCCAAATCACCAAATCCGGCGCGCCAGTGCACTCGGCTCTTAAGCATCAGAAAGCGTTTCTGACTTGGATCAATTCCCTGAGACGCAAAACATTCAATGTCATTGGGCTCTTGTTGGCGCGAGATGACAACGATCTCTACT
>CALCBL010000396.1 GCA_937897495.1 uncultured Burkholderiales bacterium | reverse complement strand
TAGCCAGAGTTACGCAAAGTTGTTTTATTGCTGATTGAGCCTTTGCCCACAGCGTAACCAGCGTCAACAACGCCGAACAATGTGACAGAAGATTGGGCCATCGCGGCGCCAGAAGCGGCCAAAACAGCCAAAGCGACTAGTGATTTTTTCATTTGAGAAGTTCTCCAAGGTTTAACAAGGGCCCCAGTCCTAGTGCTTGCAACATTGCAAACCACTGGAACCCTGAGCCAACCTCCGTTAGGGAAGTTGGGTCTATTGCACCAGAGGTCAGACCAGTCTGCAAAGAAAATCCTGCGAAAGCAGGGGTTTATGTTGCTTGAGAACAACAAGCGGGCTAAACTTCTCCCCATGAATGCCGATGCTTTAATCCTCGCCGCCGACAGCGCCCTTCGCACCCTATTTGCCACGCCCCGAGCGGCAAGGGCCACGCCCCAGCCATTTGTGGCCATTGCCACCCATGGGGACGGCATGGGGTCCACGCTGGAAGCGCCTGCACCACTGCCTGAACTGACCGATGCAGAGAAGTCTTTGTCAGCCGCCCTGATGCGCGTCAACCATGTGGGAGAGGTGTGTGCCCAAGCCCTTTACACAGGACAAGCCCTGGCCTCCAAAGACCCAGCCCTTAAGCGCAAGCTAGAAGCAGCCTGCCGAGAAGAGACCGATCACTTGGCCTGGACCCGTGAGCGTCTAGACCAACTGAACAGTCGCCCTTCATTGCTCAACCCGCTTTGGTACGCAGGCTCTTTTTTAATTGGCTATGGCGCAGGCAAATTGGGTGGCGACAAACTAAGCCTGGGCTTTGTGGTTGAAACCGAAAACCAAGTGGAGGCCCATTTGGCTGGCCACATGACGCAACTGCCCGCCAACGACTTGGCCTCTAGGGCCATCGTGGCGCAAATGAAAGCCGACGAAGTGGCGCACGCCCGCATGGCTCAAAAAGCCGGCGCCGTCGAGTTACCCGAACCCGTGAAACTCGCCATGGGCGCGGCAGCCAAGCTCATGACCCGAGTGGCTCACCACATTTAAGCTTCGATCACCTCAAAGCTGGTGGTAATTTCGGCCGTCTTGGCCAACATGATGCTGGCCGAACAGTATTTTTCATGGCTCATGGCCACAGCGCGCTCTATGGCAGAAGCCGGAATGCCTTTGCCCTTGACAGTGAAGTGCATGTGAATTTTGGTGAACACCTTGGGGTCGGTGTCCGCCCGTTCGGAGGTGAGCTTCACAGAACAGCCTTGAACATCATGGCGGCCCCGCTTCAAAATCAAAACCACGTCGTAGGCCGTGCAACCGCCCGTGCCCGCTAGCACTGTTTCCATGGGGCGTGGCGCCAAGTTTTGACCGCCGTTTTCAGGTTTGGCCGCATCTGGCGCGCCGTCCATCATCAACACATGGCCACTGCCTGTTTCGGCCACAAAACCCATGCCTGAGCGCGTGCCTGATGCGCCTGTCCAGCTAACTGTGCATTCCATTTTGATGAATTCTTTCTACAAATTTTCAAGATTAACTTGAATGGCATCGTAAAGCTTTTGAAAAGGTATTGCACTGCAACATTTTTTCTGTAGAATTTAGAACAGTCGTGCTTTTTTATGGAATGAAGCACGAACCGATTGTCTCCTCCACCCTCCGAAAAGGTGGATTTGCCCCGAGTCGCAAGGCTCGGGGCATTTTTTTCGCCCGCTATCATTCGGGTATGACTGCGAAAAATCTCAAACCCTCCGATTACCTGAAAAAAATCCTGAACGCACGCGTTTACGACGTGGCCACGGAATCGGCTTTAGAGCCTGCCAAGAATTTGAGCAAGCGACTGCACAACACCGTTTTGCTTAAACGTGAGGACCAGCAAGCGGTGCACAGTTTCAAGCTACGCGGTGCTTACAACAAAATGGCGCACCTCACGCCTGCGCAACTCAAAAAGGGCGTCATTTGCGCGTCGGCTGGCAATCACGCACAAGGTGTGGCCTTGGGTGCCAACAAATTGGGCTGCCGCGCTGTCATTGTGATGCCCATCACCACACCGCAAATGAAAATTGAAGCCGTGAAAGCTTTGGGCGGCGAAGTGGTCTTGGTGGGAGACAGTTACTCAGACGCCTTCAAGCACGCCACGATGCTTGAAAAAAAATTGGGCATGACCTTCGTGCATCCCTTTGACGATCCCGAAGTGATTGCAGGCCAGGGCACCATTGCCATGGAAATGTTGCGCCAACACCAAGGCCGCTTAGATGCTGTATTTGTGGCCATT
>CALCBL010000395.1 GCA_937897495.1 uncultured Burkholderiales bacterium | reverse complement strand
GACCTTTGTAGGGAATGTTGTTTGACTTCAATCCCACCAATTGGTTGAAAAATTCTGCTTGCAAATGTTGCGGGCTTCCCATGCCTGCAGAGCCATAATTCATGTCGCCATTTTTAGATTTCATCAACTCAATGAATTCTTTTAAGTTGTTAGCTTTAACAGAAGGGTGAACCACCAGCACCACGCCGGTTTGGCCAATGAGCGTGATGGCCTGCAAGTCTTTGACCAAGTCATAAGGGATTTTTTTATAGACCGCCACATTGGTAGCGATGGTGGCCGGACTGATGAGCAAGGTGTACCCATCGGCTTTTGATTTCATGACGTACTCGACACCGATGTTGCCGCCGGCGCCAAGTTTGTTTTCGACCACCAAGGTTTGACCCAAGATTTCGCTAACACGTTGGCTGAGATTGCGGGCCAGCAAATCAGTGCCGCCACCTGCTGCAACGGGCACCACCACCTGAATGTTGTGGTTTGGAAAATTTTGTGCATGGACACATAGATTGAAAAAAAGAATTCCAAGGGTGATCAGCAATTTCTTCATATTTGTTCTCGTTCTAGCATTGGGGCTAGGATGGGTTGGCATTGATTGGAAGTTTAGGTCGAGGTTTTGTGAAATAACTTCATACAAACCCTATGCACAGGTGGCTCATGAGAAAACCTAAAGCAATTCGCATTGGATAAGGAAAGCATGTGAAAATTACGCCCAACACATTCAAGGACTGAGCGCATGAAACGCCCCAATATCATCTTCATCGTAGCCGACGACCTGGGATTTGCCGATCTGGGATGTTACGGTGGTCGTGATGCAGCGTTCGGCAAGGTGTCTCCAGTGCTAGACCAACTTGCCGCCAATGGTTTGAAGTTCTCTGATGGCTATGCCAACTCCCCTGTGTGTTCACCCACTCGGTTTGGCCTGATGACGGCCAGGTACCAATACCGCTTGAGAGGTGCCGCCGAAGAGCCCATCAACAGCAAAGCCAGAGCGAGCACCACATTGGGTTTGCCAACCACGCACCCCACATTGCCATCCTTGCTCAAAGAGCAGGGCTATCGAACTGCCTTGATTGGCAAATGGCATTTGGGATACCCACCCGCATTTGGCCCTCTGCGTTCTGGCTACGATGAATTTTTTGGCCCTATGGCCGGTGGTGTGGATTACTTCACGCACTGCGCCTCAACGGGTGCACACGACTTGTGGGTAGGCGAAGAAGAGCAGCCCCACGAAGGTTACCTGACTGATTTGATTTCCAATAAATCGGTGGACTTTGTGAAGCGCATGGCGCAAGACACCACGCAACCGTTTTTCTTGAGCATGCACTACACCGCGCCGCACTGGCCTTGGGAAACGCGCGAAGACCACGCACTGGCGCAAACCATCAAAGACAATATCTTCCATCTTCAGGGTGGCAACATTCACACCTACCACCGCATGATTCACCACATGGACGAAGGCATTGGTTGGGTGGTGAATGCTTTGAGAGAAACAGGCCAACTCGACAACACCTTGATTGTGTTCACCAGTGACAACGGCGGCGAAAGGTTCAGTGACAACTGGCCTTTGGTGGGCGGCAAAATGGATTTGACCGAAGGTGGAATTCGTGTGCCTTGGATTGCGCATTGGCCACAAGGCATTTCAAAACCAGGTAGCACCACCGCTCAACACTGCATGACCATGGACTGGTCGGCTACGTTGGTCGAGATTGGCGGCAGCAAAGCCCATCCTGACTATCCCTTCGATGGCGTTTCATTGAAGCCTTTACTTAGCAACCCAGATGCCACATTCGCAAGGCCACTCTACTGGCGCATGAACCACCGAGGACAACGGGCGTTGCGCTCAGGCGATTGGAAGTATTTGCGGGTGGATGGCAACGATTACTTGTTCAATGTGGTGGCCGATGCCCGAGAGCGTGCCAACTTGGCCAAACAAGAGCCAGATCGGCTTGAGGCGATGAGGTCTGAATGGGAGCGCTGGCACAGCACCATGCCGCCCATTCCCGAAGACGCCACCATCAGCCTGGGCTTTTCTGTGAAAGACATGCCGCAGCGTTGAAGCTTCAAGCTGCTTGCAATTTCACAATGGGCGCTTCTTTGATGGGTAAGTTAATCAGGGCTGCGAATGCAGACAAAGTAATGTCTGCACACCACATCCATTGATAGTCGCCCTGCGCTTCTAAGACCAAGCCGCCCAAGTAAGCGCCTAAGAAGCCGCCAATTTGATGTGACAACAAAGTAAGGCCAAACAGGGTGGCTAAGTACCGGATGCCAAAAAGTTTACCCACCAAGGCCGCTGTTGGCGGCACTGTGGCCAACCAAGTTAAGCCAAGGCCCACCGCAAACGCATAGAAAGTCCATTCAGTTTTGGGTGCCACCAAGTACAAAGCAATGAGCACGGCCCGCGAGCCATACATCACGGCCAACACGTATTTGCTGCGATAAAGATTGATGCAAGAACCTGCAAACAAGCTGCCCACAATGTTGGCCAAACCAATGAGGGCCAATGACCAACTGGCGACAGTAGGTGACAGCCCGCACAAGCCTACCTCGGTGGGCAAATGGGTGACTAAAAATGCAATGTGAAAGCCGCAGGTAAAAAAGCCTAAGTGCAAGAGCAAGTAGCTGGGGTTGCGCAGGGCATCGGCCACGGCCTTTTTCAAGCCACCTTCAGGCGTGGGCGCGGCGGCAGGTGCTTGGGTGTCATTGGTGAGGCGGTTGAGCAATGGAATGGCCAGCAAGGCCACAGCGGCCATGGCCCACATGGTGCTCATCCAACCTACCCACTGAATCAGTTTGCCAATGATGGGGGCAAAGACAAATTGCCCAAAAGAGCTGCCTGCATTGATGATGCCCGAGGCTGTACCGCGTGATGTTGCAGGCATGCGTTGGGCAACAGCACCTAGCAAAACTGAAAAACTACAAGCACCCGATCCAATGGCAGTCAGCAAGCCCAAGGTGACAATCAGGCCTAATTGGCTTGAGACGAAAGGGGTGAGTGCCGAGCCCAAGACCAAGATAAGCAAGCCAGACAGCAAGACAGGACGGGGCCCAAATTTATCGGCAAACGCGCCGGCAATGGGCTGAATAGCGCCCCACACAAATTGCCCAATGGCCATGGCCAAACTGATACTCACAATGCCTAAGCCAGTATCCGTGTTGAGGGGCCCCACATACAGACCCATCGATTGGCGCGTTCCCATGGTGATCATCAAGATAGAAGACGCCATGATCGTGGTGATCCAAACACCGGGATGATTCATGCTTGAAAAGAGTCTCATACTTGCCTTAAAAATTGAAGCAGATCTGCTGAAAATTGATCAGGCATTTCAAAGTAGGGGAGTGCACCACTTTCGTAGACGGTGAAGCTCCAGTTTTCTGAATTGGCATAGCGCTGTTTGCCACGGTAATCGACAAAATCACCGCGCGTGCCATGGCTCATCCAAACCTTCTGCGTCAGCTTGTCGTAGATGTTGGTAATGTCTGCACTGAAGAGTTGAGCCGACAAAAAGCTAAGGGGCGCATGTTCTGCGCCGGGTTGTCGAGTGGTCCAAACGGCATAGCGGTACATCTCTTCGTCGATGTTGGGAGACCCCCAAGTTTTCTTTAAAAAATACCGAATGACTTTGGGCCGAGTAAGTAAGTTGAAAATCGAGAGTCCCCAGCCAGGACCCTTTAGCAATTTCCAAAGCCAGCTAAGCCCATAAGTTTTTCCCTCTTCAGCTTGTCTGAGTTTCAAGCCTGTGAAGCCTGTTGGGCTGACCAAAGAGATGGTTTGAAAATGTGTGGGTTGCTCAGCGGCCGCGCGTGCTAAAAATTCGCATGACAAAGAAACGGCCAAGGCATCGATGGCTTGGGTGCCATGCACAGCTTGAATGTGTTGAACCAAGTCATGAATGGCGTCGGTCATGAGGCGCGGTGTGTACAAGCGATCGGCGCGTTCTGAGAAGCCGTAGCCCGGAAGGTCAATGGCGTAAACCGTACGGTGCTGGCTTAGTGATTCAAAAAGAGGCCGAACTTCAGCAGCGCTGGCGGCTGCATTGATGGTGTGTACCAAAACGAGAGGGCGGCCTTGCCCTTTAACGTAAAAGCAAAGCTGACCCGTGCCACTGGCAATGGTTTGAAGTTGCCCATTTAAAGCAAGATTCAATGCGTACTTTCAAGACTTAAAAATGTGATTTTCGCACATTGTCTAGAAGGGGCATGATCGAACGTATTGGATCGAAAAGAAAAATGGCGTCAACACAAAATTTTGCGTTGACGCCACGGGGGCGGAGCTTACTTTTTAGCGCCGTCTTTGGCCGCTTCTTTGGCTGTTTTCTCAGCTTTTTTGCCGTCTGCTTTAGCGTCTGGCTTAACTTCGGTTTTGGCCACAGCCTTAGCGTCGGCTTTGGCTTCAGCCTTCACAGGTGCTGCAGCGGTGGCTGCTGCGGGTGCAGTAGCTGTCGCTGGTGCAGCGGCGAAAGCGGCTGTTGAGAATGCGGCAATGATCAAGGTAGCGAGAAGTTTAGTCATGATGAATCTTTCAGGTTGTTTGAAAACTCCACCGATTGGGAGTGATCATTCAACGGCAGGGAAGACACACTTGTTGACCGAAATATTTAATTATTTGTGTCAACTTAAAAGTGAACATGACGTTGATGCTACGGTCCTTGTGCTTCAAATCAATCTAATTTCACACCTGCGCTTTTTACAAGTTTGACCCAGAACTTCGCGTCTTCCGTCAAGAAGCTTGCAAACTGATCAGGTGATTTTGAAACATCAACATCGGTGCCTTCTCTGGCCAATGCGGTTTTGACATTGGGTTGCGACATGGCAAATTGAGCGGCATCAAAAATCTTTTTCACAATGGCCGGTGGGGTGCCGTTGGGAACAAAAATGCCATACCAAAATTCAATGGCGTAGTCGGGCACACCGGCCTCAATGCTGCCAGGCAGACCAGGGACCAATGCAGACTTTTCTTTAGTGCTCACGCCCAGTCCCTTAAGGCGACCTGCTTGAATCATGGGCAGCACCGAGGGCGGTGTGCCAAAGGTCAGCTGGGTGTCGCCGGCCACCACAGATTGAATGGCAGGGCCACCGCCTCTGAATGGAATGTGGGTCATCTCAATGCCTGTGACCTGCGCAAACAATGCGGCGCCCAAATGCGGCGCAGAGCCATTGCCCGATGTAGCGTAGTTGATGGTGCCAGGGGATTTCTTGGCTTTGGCCACCAGCTCTAAAAGACTGCCGATACCGGCATTGGGGTTGGCTGCAATGACCAAAGGCGAGGAAGTGATTTTGGTGATTGGAAATAAATCTTTGGGTGCATAACCCAGCTTGGGGTTCAGTGCTGGGTTGACCGAAATGCTGCTGGGGATTGCAATCAAGACGGTATAACCATCGGGTGCAGATTTAGAAA
>CALCBL010000394.1 GCA_937897495.1 uncultured Burkholderiales bacterium | reverse complement strand
CGATATCTGCCAAGCGCTTTGTGAAGGCTGGATCTTTGAGAATTTTGTTCACTTCTAAATTCATTTTGGCAATGATTTCTGGTGGCGTGCCTCGAGGTGCCAACAAAGCAAACCAAGTCGTAGACTGCAACTTAGGAAAACCCAATTCGGTGGTGGTGGGCACATCTGGCAAGGCAGGTGAACGCGATGGCGACATGACCGCCAGGGCATTGACTTTGCCTGCTTTAACTTGTGTTGCAATGCCTGGAATTAATTGAAACATCAATTGAATTTCGTTGGAAATTAGATTGGTGGTAGCGACGCCGGGAGCGTTAAATGGCACATGGACCATTTTGGTACCCGTTTCACGCATGAACAATTCGCCGGCCAAGTGCATCGAACTGCCAATGCCCGTAGATCCAAAATTCAACTTACCCGGATTGGCTTGTGTATAGGCAACAAATTCCTTCACAGTCTTGGGTGGCAAAGTTGAGTTAAGCACCAAGATATTAGGCACATCACAGATGAGTGCAATGGGGTCAAAATCTTTTTGGGGATCGTAGGCAATTTTTTCATAGAGGTTAATGTTGACTGCCAAAGTGCCGGCCCACGAAAACAAAAAACGATAACCATCAGGCTGAAACTTTGCCGCAGCCTCAGCGCCAATGTTGCCATTGGCACCTGGTCGGTTGTCAATCACAATGCTGGTCTTTAAGTTGATGGCCAGTTGCTCGGCTAGCAATCTGGCGATCGTGTCTCCTGTGCCACCACCGCCAGGCGAAGGCACAGTGAGCTGAATAGGACGGCCCGCTGCAGGCCAATCGTTGGCGTTGGCGGCTCCCACTAAAGCAAAACTCAAAAGCAGTGCCAAGGGTTTTAGTTTGCGCATAAATTTGTACATAGAAAATCTCTTCTAAAAGTTAAACAGAAGGAAAAATAGGTTCGCCTAAATTGAGCATCAGCCTGTTGGCCCAAGCAAAAATAGCGATTGAATGAATCAGGTCTAATATTTCTGAATTCTGAAGACCTGCATCTTTTAATTTTTGAATACTGCTGGCATTGACATGGTCTGGGTTGAGTGTCAATTCAATTGAGAAATCAACAATTGCTCGTTCTCGATCTGATGTGCCAGCGCCATGAGGTTCTTCAAAAACTTGCTCAATCACATCTTGTCTTTTGGCCAATTGCTCAAAGCGTTGCGCATGCACTGATGCGCAGTAAACGCATCCGTTGATTTTAGAGACCACAGTAGATGCAAGCTCGCGCTCAGCCCGCGATAAACCGCCAGGCGCATACATGATGGCATTGAAGGCCAACGACCTTTGGCGCAAAATTTCTGGTTGATGAACTAAAAATAAATAGTAATCAGACTCTTTTGCTTTGGGATGACTTTCTTCTAAAACCGACATCTGTGCAGGTGTTGCCTGCGCTAATTGCACGACATCGAGCCAAGCCTTCCAACCCAGTGTGTCGTTGGTAAAACCATTGATGTGGATGGGCGCACTCATGACGCCAACTCCAATGACTTCATGGCACGCAAGCCTGCAGCCAATCGAACTTGGTAAGACACAAATGAAATGAGTTGCGCCAATGTCACCACTTCAGGGGTACTGAGTCCAGCCTTTGGCAACGCAGACAAAGCCATCTTGTCGGCGCTAATGGGCTTGGTAATTAGGGTGTGCGTGAAGTTCAAAATAGCCTCGATGCGCGCATTTCCAATACTCTGTATGTCGGACTTTTGAATCAAAAGAATGGTCTGCAAATTGGCACCCAACTTTCGCAATCTGCTTTCATACTCCGCGGCCAAATCTGGCGAAGGCGTGAGTAAACAAGCATAAAGCGCCACATAAAGTCTTTCCTCAACACTCAGTCCAGGCAAGGCTGGATCAAACAACCCGTCTTCACTGCCCTGCGTAGCGAAAACTACTTTTTCACGCTCGCGCCTTGCGGCATAAGTTTGACTTTGAGGTAACAAACCTACCAATCGGTCAAGGGTGTCTGATGGACTCTGATTCAACATTTTGCTTCCTTTGAATAAAGTTTTTTAAACTTGCGGTGGGGCTGCAGGCGTCCATTCGTCTCCCAGCAATTCTGGCTCAGAATAAGCTTTCATGCGCTCAAAATGAGCCTCAATATCTTCATTGTAAAAATGTGAAGCAATGCTCTTTGCCAATCTTTTTGCGCCATCGCTGATGGCCGGTATATCGCCAGAAACGGTTCCGTGACTTAAAGCGGCCGGGTAGCAGAAGCAGTGAATGCGAGACAAACCTGGACACGCGCCCGGCGTTTTTTCTAAAAACTCAAAGCCTGGTCCTAAATCTGGTGAGTCAATCATTTCTTGATTGCCAGGCTGTTCTGAAGTTTGCAGTCGATTGCCCCACGACAAAACGTGCGGAGCAAAGGCTGAATATTCTGGTCGATTCCACCAGTCAATTTTGAAACCCGTTGAGAAAATCAGAAAGTCTAAAGTGAATGTACCGCGAGAAGTTTTGACGACAACTTTTTCATTCTCGATTTCTATTTTCTCTAGTGCACACCCCAGATTAAATTTGGCATTTGAAAATTGTGAAACGCTAAGCGTGCTGCCCCTTGGCGAAGGTACTTGTTGCGTGCTTAAATAATGTCTGATTCGCCATTTCCATTC
>CALCBL010000393.1 GCA_937897495.1 uncultured Burkholderiales bacterium | reverse complement strand
TGACAAAGTGCTTGCCGCATTCGGTTGATATTCTGAAAGATAGGCATGCATTTTTTCATGCCGGAATGGTTGCAGGTAAAAAAATGAAAACAAAACAAAAAACAAATGGACTTAAGGCACGCGTGGGTGTTTTGGGGATGGGAATCATGGGGGGTGCCATGGCCGAGACATTGCTGGCGCACGACTTTCCGGTCACTGGCTTCGACATCGATCCCAAAGCACGGGCTCGCTTGAATAAAGCGGGTGGTAAAGCCATGACCAACGTGGCCGATGTGGCTTGCCAATCTGATGTGCTGATTATCTCTTTGCCATCGTCCAAGGCTTTGGCGAAAGTCACAGAGGCTCTGGTCAGCATGCCTCGGTCTACTTGGACTCAGCCGCCCATCGTCATTGAAGCCAGTACTTTGCCTCTGGCAGACAAAGAGGCGTTTGCCAACAGCCTGCGCAAACTGGGCATCACGACATTGGATTCACCCGTCAGCGGTACGGCGGTTCGGATCAGGGCGCGTGACTGGACGTTTTTTGTAAGTGGTCCGAAAAAGGCCTACCGAGCTGTCTTGCCGGTCTTGAATGCATTCACGGACAACGTGGCATACGTCGGACCATTTGGCAATGGCATGAAGATGAAGTTTGTGGCCAACCATCTGGTGGCTGTGTACAACGTGGCCTACGCAGAGTCGATCACGTTTGCCCGAAAAATGGGGCTCGATCCGGAAGAAGTGCTCCAATTGTTTGGCAACAGCCCTGTGCTGGGTACAGGCTTAATGCGTCTGCGCATGCCCATGATGGTGGCGAGAAATTACTTGCCGGCGACCATGAAAGTAGATGTATGGCAAAAGGACATGGCTGTGATCGCACAAATGGCCACGCAAGTGAATTGTCCGATTCCACTTTTTGCAACATGCGCTCCGATTTTCAACAGTGCCATGGCCATGGGAAAGGCCTTGGAGGATACGGCATCTGCCGCTGAGGTTTTGTCGGTAATGGCAGGCATTCCAGCTGCACCCTCAAAATTAGCAGAATCAAGTTAAGGGCGCACTTGCGTATTTGCTATAGCCAGGTCTTAGCTCAATTTGTTTAAACCAGCGGCTCAAATGTTGATACTCCTCACGCTCAATTGGCAAGTTAAACCATCTAAAAGCAATCAAAGCCAATGGCAAATCAGCAATAGTGAAATGATCCCCTGCTACCCATGTTGAACTTTTAAGTTGGTAGTCAAGGATCTTTAAGATTGAACTCATTTGAAGTCTTGTTTTTTCAAGTTCTGTCAAATTACGTTCTTCAGGCTTGGTACGAATCAAACCCCAGAACAAAGGCCTCATTACAGGCCATGCGGTGGTGTTATACCAATCTAGCCATTGATCAATTTTGGCTGATTGATGTGCAGATTTCGGATAAAAAGTATCTGTGACGTCATGTTTTTTTGAAAGGTATCGCAAAATTGCATGCGACTCCCATAAAACAAATTCATTGTCTTTGATGACGGGTACCAACCCGTTGGGGTTCAACTGAAGAAAGGGCAGTGTTTTATTAACACCAAATTGCATACCTGCATCGGTGCGTTCAAATGGAATTTTCAAGTCCTCACACAACCAAAGTACTTTTTGAACATTGATTGAATTAAGTCGTCCCCAGATATGTAAATTTTTCATGAGATTACGTAGTCTTATATTTTTTTCTTAGCCCCAAAGATAACCAAGACCAAGCTTATAGTGGCAGAACTAAAAAGTGGCTAAGTCATTATTGACTTTACCCTGGTCGACGCTCAAATGCTTGCAAGTCATCGTGTATGTGATGAAAGGCTTGTTTATCCACCGTGAAAATCGCAATTTTGGGTTTGTAAACTGAGGGGTCATCTAAAGTACCAACCTTAACCACCATAGAGCCCGGTCTAGTTGGTGTTTGTGTTCCGATACCGGTTCCACAAGTTGGACAGAAGAAACGCATCACAGGCTTTTCTAAGTCGCTGCGTTTGAAGGACGCAGGAGTACCTTTTTCATATTTGAACCCGTCAAGATCCAAGATGACAATCGCGTTTGGGTGCCCGCCAGTTATATATTGACACTCTCGACAATGACATTGCAAAGCCGCCTTAATTTCGCCCTCATAAGAGTATCGAATCGCTTTACAGTAACAACCACCTGTCAATTTCATCACAGTCTCCATTTGTAAATTATTACGTCATACTAATGTAATTCGAAGAGTTGCAAATACCAAGCGTCCAGAATCTGTTCACCCCTACCCGTTCAGAGCGGCTAAGCCCCATAAGGTCGAGATACCCCAAATTGAGGCTTGAGTTTGTCTACTGAATTGGGGGAATGCCAATATTCCAAACGCGCCAAAGTAACTCTTGCATGGAGCGCTTTGACGCGGTTCATGAAGGCTGACAATGTCAGATCAAAAAAGCCCAATAATCTTGCCATCAGGACCGACGTCAATGGCACAAGCCGATGGCACCTTGGGCAAGCCTGGCATTGTCATGATATCGCCGCAAACCATGACAACGAACTGCGCTCCTGCAGCCAATCGAACTTCGCGAATGTTCACCACATGGCCTGATGGCGCTCCGCGCAAAGAAGGGTCTGTCGAGAAGGAGTACTGTGTCTTTGCAACACACACGGGGTAGTTTCCGTAGGACTCTTGTAATTTCTTAATTTGTGCAAGCACTTTAGCGTCGGCCGTGATGTCTGATGCACCATAGATCTTTGTCGCTATGGCTTTCATCTTGTCCCATAGCGATTCGCTGTCTTGATAGACAAACTTGAAGGTGCTAGGCTGCTCGCACAGGCGAACCACTTCATGGGCCAGGTCCGCCGCACCCTTGCCGCCCTCAGCCCAATGTCGTGCCAGAATAACTTTTACGCCCTTATGGGCCAGTTTGTCCATCAACAACTTGACTTCAGCATCTGTGTCTTCGGTGCGGTGATTGATGGCCACCACACAGGGCAGGCCGTAATGGTTTCTAATGTTATTGACATGCCGCTCGATATTGGCCATGCCCTTTTCAAGCGCCTGCAAGTTCTCTTGGCCTAGCGCCTTCACATCTACACCGCCATGGAATTTCAAAGCGCGGATGGTTGCTACCAAGACAGCGGCGGCAGGTTGCAGGCCCGCCTTGCGGCACTTGATGTCGACAAATTTTTCTGCGCCTAAATCAGCACCGAACCCTGCTTCAGTGACAACATAATCGGCCAGCTTCAATGCAGTCTTGGTTGCCAAGACAGAGTTGCATCCGTGCGCAATGTTGGCAAAGGGGCCACCATGAATAAAGGCCGGAGAATGCTCAAGTGTTTGTACCAAATTGGGCGCTAAGGCGTCTTTGAGCAAAGCTGCCATAGCACCGTGCGTTTTCAATTGCCTTGCAAGAATTGGCTCTTGATCCCTTGTGTAGCCACACACAATATTACCTAATCGTTCCTTCAAGTCATTGATGGAAGTGGCCAAGCAAAATATGGCCATGACCTCTGAGGCCACCACAATGTCAAAGCCATCTTGGCGCGGAAATCCATTGCCTGGGCCACCCAAAGAGGCTGTAATTTCTCTCAAGGCACGATCGTTCATGTCCATGACGCGCTTCCAAGTGATTCGGCGCACATCAAAACCAAGCTCATTGCCATGGTGAATGTGGTTGTCAATCATGGCCGCCAACAAATTGTTGGCAAGCGCGATGGCATTGAAGTCACCCGTGAAGTGCAGGTTGATGTCCTCCATTGGAATGACTTGGGCTTGACCGCCACCAGCGGCGCCGCCCTTCATGCCAAAAACAGGTCCCAAGGAGGGCTCGCGTAAGCAAATCACCGCACGCTTTCCGATATGGTTCAGCGCGTCTCCCAAGCCCACTGTGGTGGTCGTCTTGC
>CALCBL010000392.1 GCA_937897495.1 uncultured Burkholderiales bacterium | reverse complement strand
TGCAGAAAAAGTCAGTTCGTTGCTAATTAACTGCGGCAAGATTTGGGGCTCGCCTCTGAAGGGGACATGAACTGCATCAAGCCCAGCAGTGGCCAACCAAGCCGATGCTGACAAATGTGGAACGGAGCCTACACCACTGGTTCCCCAGCTGAATTTGC
Source organism: uncultured Burkholderiales bacterium (assembly GCA_937897495.1). Lineage (GTDB taxonomy): Bacteria > Pseudomonadota > Gammaproteobacteria > Burkholderiales > Burkholderiaceae_C > Limnohabitans_A. The sequence continues at coordinate 1,681 of CALCBL010000392.1, read as the reverse complement.
CGGGTTGTGATTTACCTGCTGAAACAAATTCTTGGTATGTTTTGTAAGGCGATGCAGATCCGACAAACAAAGCCATCACGTTTTCAAAGCTCTGGCAAACCGGAACAAAGGAATCCATGTTGTACGTCACGCTCTTGATGAGGTGAGGTGCAATGGTCAACGGCGTGTTGGGTGAGATGGCCAGGGTGTAACCATCGGGCTTGGCAGCAGCCAAAGCAGTAAAGCCAATGGTGGCGGCTGCGCCTTCGCGGTTGACGATAGGATAGGCTTGACCTGTGATTTTTGAAAACTCGGAAGCTAAAGCTCTGGCCATAAGGTCAACGCCATGCCCAGCCTGAAATGGCACGATGACATTCACTGCGCGTGCCGGATACGACTCTTGTGCTGCAGCTGAAAAAACGGATAAACCGAGGCATGTGGTCAAGAACGTGGCTGTTAGTTTCTGCATGTAAAACTCCTTGTGTCTAAGATGGTTTTGTGCACAAGCATACTCAGTTTGATTGTTCAAATTCAAAACGGATACTGCCGAGGTGTAGTTTGAATCGTAATCCAGCGCAGTTCGGTAAATTCATTGATGCCAGCTTTGCCGCCAAAGCGGCCGTAGCCACTGCCTTTCACACCGCCAAAAGGCATTTGGGCTTCGTCGTGCACCGTGGGGCCATTGACGTGGCAAATGCCTGAGTCAATTTTGCGGGCCACGTTGTAGGCGCGTGCAATATCGCGGCCAAACACGGATGATGACAAACCGTATTCGTTGTCGTTGGCGCAGGCAATGGCTTCTTCAACACCCTTCACACGCACAATGGCTTTGACTGGCGCGAAACTTTCTTCGCGGTAAATGCGCATGGCGGGGGTGACGTTGTCTAGCAAGGTGGCGGGCATGAGGGTGTCGGTTGATTTGCCGCCACAGACTAGCTTGGCGCCTTTAGAAATAGCGTCATCTATCAGGTCGTTGCAATGTGACACGGTGCTCATGCCAATGACGCTGCCCAGCACCACAGGCTCGGGTTTGCGGGGGTCGCCCAAGGGCAGGTTTTTGGCTTTGTTGGCAAAGCGTTTGACAAACTCATCGGCAATTTTTTCGTCCACCACAATGCGCTCGGTGCTCATGCAAATTTGGCCGCTGTTGGCAAAGCTGCCAAAGGTTGCAGCGTTGACTGCATCGTCAATGTCGGCGTCGTCCAAGATCACCATGGGCGCTTTGCCGCCCAATTCCAAGATCACAGGTTTCAAATACTTGGCGCAAGTGAGCGCCAGGAGTTTGCCCACTTTGGTCGAGCCCGTAAAATTAACGCGCCTCACTGCAGGGTGAGCCACGATGGCCTCAACCACCGATGCAGCGTCGGCCGGTGCGTTGGTGATGTAGTTCACCACGCCAGGCGGAAAGCCAGCTTCTTGAAACGCCTCAACAATCAGCTGATGCGTTTTGGGGCAGTTTTCTGAGCCCTTCAAAATAACGGTGTTGCCGCAGGCCAAGGGCGTGGCGATGGCACGTACACCCAAAATAACAGGCGCATTCCAAGGGGCTATGCCCAAAATAACGCCTGCTGGTTGACGGATGCCCATGGCCAAATTGCCTGGTACATCGGAGGGAATCACTTCGCCAGCCACTTGCGTGGTCAGTTCAGCTGCTTCTCTAATCATGCCGGCCGCCAAGAACACATTGAAGCCAGCCCACATG
>CALCBL010000391.1 GCA_937897495.1 uncultured Burkholderiales bacterium | reverse complement strand
CAGACGCCTTGATGTCAAACGAGCCATCCCGCACCGTGGTGGCATTCTGCGTCGACAAATCAAAAGACAACATCAGGCTCTTGCCATCGGCTTTGTAATCGCCAACACCCAAGGTGCCGTTCACATTGCGACGACCAAACTCTTGGTTGTCATTGGAGCCAATGCTGGTGGAAACTTCGCCACCCACAAAACCTGATTTGGTGATGAAGTTGATCACTCCGGCCATGGCATCGGAGCCATACACCGCAGAAGCACCATCTTTGAAAATTTCAATGCGCTCAATGGCAGAAATTGGAATGCTGTTCAAGTCATACAAGGTCGACTGGCCATTGTTAGGGTTCGCATAAGCTGAGGGCGTCATGCGTCTGCCATTGAGCAAAATCAATGTAGACGTAGAACCTAAGGCGCGCAAAGAGGCCGTTGCTACGCCCCTTGAAAAACCATTCTGGTCAGGCGTGTCGTTGTAACCACCCACGCCCATTGAAGGCACTGCCTTTAACAGTTGCAGAACGCTGGTTGCACCAGACTGCTCAATTTCTTTGGCTGTAATGGTCTGAATCGGGGACGTGCCCTCTTTGTCAGCACGCTTCAAATTTGAACCGGTAATTGTGACTTCGGCCAGACCCGAAGATTGAGCGACAGACATTTGGCTAAAACCTGTGGTCATGAGAACCATGACAGCCAGACTGATCTTGGATGGCTTGAACATCTTGAGAACCTTTTTTCAAATAATGGTTTTATAGAATTTGTCAGTTTAATGACCTTTAACTTATTAATTAACCGAAGGAACCCTTTGTTACTTAAAAACAACAATGTAACTTAGATGCGAAAAACTGAGCATGTCAAAATAAGACTTTGACCATTGAGAACGACAACATGAGCTTTTTAAAGGGTAAAAAAATCCTCGTCACGGGGGTTTTGTCCAACCGATCGATTGCCTATGGCATCGCCAAAGCGTGCCATGCACAAGGTGCCGAATTGGCTTTTAGCTACGTGGGAGAACGTTTCAAAGACAGAATCACTGAATTTGCGGCGGACTTTGACTCCAAGCTGATTTTTGACTGCGATGTCGGGGACGACACCCAAATTGAAAACTTGTTCAAAGACTTGTCGCTTCACTGGCCCCAATTTGATGGTTTTGTACACAGCATTGGCTATGCGCCACGCGAAGCCATTGCAGGCGACTTCATGGAAGGTTTAAGCCGAGAAGGCTTCAAAATTGCACATGACATCAGCGCGTATTCTTTTCCTGCCATGGCCAAAGCTGCCTTGCCCTACTTGAAAGAAGGCTCTGCCCTGTTGACATTAACATATCTCGGCGCGGTCAAAGTAGTGCCCAACTACAACACCATGGGCCTTGCCAAAGCTTCACTCGAAGCCTCGGTTCGCTATTTGGCCGATTCTTTGGGCCCCAAAAAGATTCGCGTGAATGGCATCAGCGCGGGCCCGATTAAGACGCTGGCAGCCAGTGGCATCAAAGACTTTGGCAAAATTTTGAGTGCTGTCGCCGCCACGTCGCCTATTCGTCGCAATGTCACCATTGAAGATGTGGGCAACACGGCTGCGTTCTTAATGAGCAACTTGTCAGCCGGTATTTCTGCCGAAATTGTGTATGTCGATGGTGGATTCAGCCACGTCGTTGGAGGCATTGGCGGCGTTTAAACCTCCTCATCTTTCAAAATTAAAAGCAACGCCTGAGGGCGTTGTTTTTTTTTAACAATTACGAAAGTCAGAATAGTAATTTTCCCGGTTTTGTCACATATTTACGCCATGAGTCATTGAAATGTAACTTTTGGTCTTTTTTATACCAAACACTGATGT
>CALCBL010000390.1 GCA_937897495.1 uncultured Burkholderiales bacterium | reverse complement strand
AGCCGATGATCAAGGCCGGAACCACCGCTAAAAAGACGATTTGAAGATGACGCAGAATGGCAGGCCCGAAAACATCGCGCTGGTTGGCAAATTCTTGCGCGATGGACAATTGCTGGCCCTCATTCAACGAGAGCAAGAGCGGCAGAAAAAAAGCACTTTGCAAAAACAGGCGCGGCAAAGTTGGCAGTTGAACACGCGCAATGGCGTCAAGAGCAATTAACCAGGCCAATGCGGCCAGTGTCCAAAACCCAGCGCCTAAGCTTGTTCGCAACAAAGGGTTTTCTGCTTGTGTGGCACTGCTGGCAAAGTGGCCAGCCAACAGCCACACGCCAGATAGGCTGGCGGCCATTGTCAAAATAATAAATGCTTGAATGAGGCGTTGACCGGGTTGCCAAACGGCAATGCACAGCAACACAACGAGGCCCAACAGCAGTGCATCAATTTGTTGGTTGCCCACTTGCTGCAACACATCCCATAAATAAACCGGCTCGCCAGACAGCAGTCGGTTGGGTGCAACCCGCAAAAATGGCAGGCTGCACACAGCGCCAATGGCCAGTGCCACATAGAGCGCTAGCACCGGGTTGGAGCGTTGCACGAGCGACAGTGACATGTTGAATTTACTTCAGAAACCCCTTGCTTTGGAGGTAGCCGCTTGCCACTTTGCGCGGGTCTTGGCCTTCCAGTTGAATGCGCGCATTCAGCATTTGCAGGGTAGGCGTATCAAGCGATTTGAAGATGGGGGCCAATATGGTGGCAATGGCGGGGTGGCGCTTGAGTACTTCTTCACGGACCAAGGGTGCAGGCGCATAGACTGGCTGTACGCCCTTAGGATCTTCCATGACCAACAGGCCCAGCGCGGCCAAGGGGCCATCGGTACCGTAAGCCATTGCAGCGTTCACGCCCGATGTTTTTTCTGCAGCAGCCTTGATGGTGGCGGCTGTGTCGCCCCCTGCCAAAACAAGGGCTTGGTCAGCGCGCAGTTTGAATCCGTAAGCCGCCTGAAATGCAGGCATGGCGTCGGTTCTCTCCATGAACTCGGCCGATGCGGCCAGCTTAAAGGTGCCGCCCTTGGCGATGTAGCGGCCTACATCGTCCATGCTGCGCAGTTGGTTGGCAGTGGCCAGGTCTTTGCGGACGGCAATGGCCCAAGTGTTGTTGGCATTGGCGGGCTCTAGCCACACAATTTTGTTTTTCTCAAAATCCATTTTCTTGGCCAATTCGTAACCTGCTCGAAGGTCCTTCCAGGCTGGACTTTTTTCGGCGCCCAGCATGAAGGCGCCATTGCCGGTGTATTCGGGGTAGATGTCTATTTCACCGGCAACAAGTGCTGTGCGAACGATCTTGGTGTTGCCAAGCGATACCTTGTTTTCAGTCTTGATGCCGTTGGCCTCGAGTGCGAGCACCATGATGTTGCCAAGCAACTTGCCTTCGGTATCGATTTTGGACCCAACACGCACTGGCCCGTTGGCTTGAACGACCGAACTGACAAGCAGGCCAAATGCGGCAAGTAGCAAACTACGGCGCAGAAGGGAAAATGACAATAACATGTTGCAGCCTTTTAAGAGAAATCAGAATTTTTGGGTGTAGCTTTGAGATCAATGCCTTCATGCTTGGCGACCATCTCGAGTGCAGACTCAAAAAGTGCCCTGGCAGAGCCAGAGACTGTACTGAGGTAAGAGTGTAAGTGTGCATCTTCTGTTGAATTGTTCAAGCATTCGCGGCTGTATTGTTCAAAGCTTGCCAGTTGCGTGATGATTTCTGCAACATGCTTGGGACATTCGCACAACACGTTGGTGGATATGCCAGCAACACGCATGAGTTCAATGTCGTCGTACTTTCTGGGGGGAATGAGCATGCCTGAAGTCAATCCTGCGGTGCCAGATTCAGTATTCACAACGCGCACTGAGTTGATCAGGTCTGCCAACTCTGAATCGCTGATGGGCTCTCTGCGAACAATCATGCCGCAGCGTTTCATAGATTCAATGATGGGCTCTTGACCGTAGTTGTAAAGCACGATGACTTGCAAAGCATGGTTGATTTCGGCCAAGCGGTGAATGTCAACCTGAACGCCAGCGTGCAAAGAGTTTGTGTAAATGATGAGAATTTGAGACTTCTCTTGAAACTTGGCCGACAAGGCCTCTGCCACGTTGGTAAAAATATCTGTAATGCGAATCGCCTGATTGTTAAAACTGAAGGTGAATTTTTTTGACTCAATTCGAGCTGCCAGGGCGAGGCCAACGACTGCCACAGACACAGACTGAACTGGCGATTCTGACCGTGCTTTTCTCTGATTGGTTTCTTGTTGTTGCTGCAACAAATTGTTCAAATCCGTGGTGCTCAGTTTGGCAATGCTGCTAATGCCATGGCCTTGTTCTGTCAGTCGTTTTAGCAGCGTTGCCTTTAAGACATCGTCGTCCGTAAACAAGCGGTGCTTGCTTTCTGTTTTGTGGGGGTGAAAGGTTTGGTAACGCACCTCCCAAACGCGAAGTGTTGGGGTTGGCACGCCACTGAGGCTGGACACTGCACCGATTTTGTGGAAGCTACGCGATTGTTGAGTATCTTTTGTCATGTTTGGTATTTTGAATGGATTTTGAGTAGATTATATTGAATATTTGAAGATTTGAACAATAAAAATCTAATTAAGTGATAAATTTCGTTCAACTTAAAGGAAACACGATGCTCACTAAACGCTCAACTCTAGGTTTAAACGTCATTATTTTGATCGCTCAGACGCCAAGTCACAGAACCATCACAGCAGATGCCATCGCATCTATGACGAATGTTTCTTTGTCTTACATAGAAGGCATCTTGAGAGATGCAAGAGAGCAAGGCCTTATTCGAGCCACTCGTGGCCCTGGCGGTGGTTACCAACTCTGTGTTCCTTTGACCGACCTGTCCGTTTGGGATGCCGCTGTGTCATTTTGTTCGCCAAATGCTGCTTCGTACAAAGGCCACGCTTCTTCAGAGACCAGCGCAACAAATGTCATCGCACAGAAAGCTTCGCAGATCGAAAAAGAGTTTCTCCAGTCTTATCCATTGTCTCTGTTGGTACCCAAGTACATTGATTCGCCCGCGTCCAAGCCCACAAAGTCTTTGGCAATGAACTTCAAGCCTCTGCCAACTCGGAAGATACCTGCTGCACCTAATTCGATTTTTGACCTGTCGAATTTTTTAAATTTACAAGCGGCCTAGGACTGAAACTGAATCGCAATGTATAAAATTGCAATTCAACACAGTATTCGGAAATCAATATGGATGATCATCCATCTTTTCTTTTAAAAAGAATTGATGCGCCTGTTTCTGAAAACATTCTTGGCCAAAGTCACGGCGCTGCTTGGGTCTGGCACCTTAAGAGAAACATTTCAATCTCTCCGGTCACCATGGCTCGGATTTTTATAGGCTTGGGTTTTGTTTCCTTGCTCATTGGCGCTGGGTTCTATTGG
>CALCBL010000389.1 GCA_937897495.1 uncultured Burkholderiales bacterium | reverse complement strand
CGGGCTACAAAAGGACCTTCGGTTGCAGGCGTGTGATTTTCTGCACCATCTTTGTAGGAGTCGTTCGCAAACTCATGATCATCCCAAACTGCAATCAAGGGCTTGCTTGCATGAAACTGCTTTGAATCTGCATCAGACTTGTATTGCGCATGGCGCAAGCGGTAGTCACTCAAAGTCAAAATTTCGTTGGCTGGAATAGAAGTGCGACCCAAACTTGCGGCCTTTTCAGAAGCGTAGCCAGTTGCTGCGTATTCATAAATGTAGTCGCCCAAGTGAATGGCAACATCTGCATCGGAACGGGCAACTTCCGAATAAACATTGAAGAAACCTGATGGGTAATTCGAGCAGGACATCACAGCCAACTTCACATCGCTCACAGCGCCAACAGGCAAGGTTTTTGTTTTGCCAATGGGAGAGCTGTGCTGACCGGCTTGGAAGCGGTAAAAGTAGGTCTGATTGGGCAGCAGGCCCGTTGCGTCTACTTTGCAAGTGTGACCAGTGTCTGAGTTGGCTTGCGCAGAACCAGAAACAAGAACCTTGGAAAACTCGAGGTCTGCCGCAACCTGCCATGTGAGGTTGACAGCGTCAGAAAGGTCTTGGAACTTGGCGTGCGTCCACAAAATAACGCGGTCACTCAGTGGATCACCACTGGCAACGCCATAGTCAAAGTTGACCATGGGGGATTCGCTGCTTCCGCATGCGCTGAGAATGCCACCGGTAGCTAAAACGGCAGAAATGGAGCTGACTTTAATGAGAAAGTCGCGACGGGGTTGGATATTTTTCAAAGTAGTCACCTGTAATGAAATTGACAGGTGACATCATGATCTCTAGAGATGACAGTGCCATGAATATGACACTTTCAGTCGCAACTTATGACAAACTTTCTTAATATTTTTCAGGCACGATCATGTCTCCGGGAACAGGATTGCGAATGTAGTCTGGGTTTCTAACGCGGGCAGGTAATTCAATTTCTGCGTGCGTCACCTCGTGGTAATTGAATTGTCCCAAAAGGTGATCAATGCAGTTCAAGCGCGCTCTTTTTTTATCGACGGCTTGAACCACCCACCAAGGTGCTTCAGGAATGTGCGTGCGCTCAATCATGGTTTCTTTGGCGCGCGTGTAATCTTCCCAACGCCTGCGGCTTTCCAAGTCCATTGGGCTAAGCTTCCACTGTTTGAGAGGGTCGTGTATTCGGCCTAGAAAACGTGCATGCTGTTCATCGTCAGTGATTGAGAACCAGTACTTAAGTAGTGTGATGCCACTTCGTGCAAGCATTTTTTCAAATTCTGGCACTGTGCGAAAGAACTCCTCGTACTCTTCGTCGGAGCAAAATCCCATGACTTTTTCGACACCGGCACGGTTGTACCAACTCCGATCGAACAACACGATCTCACCAGCTGCTGGCAAATGCGAAACATACCGCTGAAAGTACCACTGGGTTCTTTCACGGTCGTTGGGTGCTGGCAATGCTGAAACACGACAAACACGAGGATTCAGTCGCTGCGTAATGCGTTTGATTACGCCACCTTTGCCAGCCGCGTCACGGCCTTCAAACAAAATGACAACTTTTTGCTTGGTTGCAACAACCCAGTCTTGCAACTTCACCAACTCCCCTTGCAATCGAAGAAGTTCGCGAAAATAGTGAGCACGCGCCACTTTTTCTTCAGCACTGGCCAGAGGGTCATTTTCATTGACACCATCTTCAAGGGCCATCTCTAGTTCTTCGTCAATAGAATCCAGAATGTCTTCACGGATTTTGCGCATTTGCTCGGCATCGATTTGGGCTTGTTGGTTCATATTTTTTACTCCTGTGCATTCATCTTCTTGTTACTTGATGGCAAATTCATGACTTCAATTGAATTTCCAAAAAATTCATTTTGTCACATGGATTTAACCTTGCAGGAGTAAAAATGACTTAATGAATCACCTGATGCATGCCATAAAGCAAATGAACCTACATGCACTTGGCTTGGTTTTCATCATTTTCAGCATGAGCTTTTTGCCGTGCACAGCAAAAGCGCAAAACAACTTAACTGAAACTTCTGTCATCATTGGTGAAGCCGATCAAATCTATTACACCCTTGGGACAAGACTGAA
>CALCBL010000388.1 GCA_937897495.1 uncultured Burkholderiales bacterium | reverse complement strand
ACACGCGCAGCGCCATGCTGCAAGTAATGCAGTCTGACTATGTTCGCACGGCACGCGCCAAGGGGCTAGACGAGCGCACTGTCATTTTGAAGCACGCCCTTAGAAATGCCTTAACACCCATCATTACCTTAGGCGCTTTGGAATTCGGCACGCTTTTATCGGGCGCTGTTTTAACTGAACAAGTGTTTACCATTCCCGGTTTTGGCAAACTCATTCTTGATGCTGTTTTCAATCGCGATTATGCGGTAGTTCAAGGTGTTGTTTTGTTCACGGCTACCACCTACATCATGTTGAATTTGATGGCCGACATGGCCTACTTTTGGGTCAATCCAAGGTTACGCAAATGAGCCAAAGTCTGTCTTACACCGCCTGGCTTCGATTGCAAAGAAGACCCAGCGCCTTGATCGGTTTGGCCGTGGTCATTGCCTTTATCTTGATGGCTATATTTGCGCCCTACATTTCTCCGCAAGATCCGATTGCTACAAGCTGGGGCGCCATTCGAAAAGCACCCAGTGCAGCGCATTGGTTTGGGACCGATGAAATTGGCCGCGACGTTTTGTCACGCGTCATTTGGGGCACGCAAGCATCTTTGATGGCAGGCGTTATTTCTGTCAGCATCTCGCTTTTGATTGGGGTACCCATTGGGCTTCTGGCTGGCTTTGTAGGTGGCGCTGTCGATGCCATCATCTCGCGCATCACGGATGCATTTTTAGCCTGCCCTTTTTTGATTTTGGCCATTGCATTGGCTGCATTTTTAGGGCCTAGCCTCACCAATGCCATGGTGGCCATTGGCATTTCTGCGGCCCCCATCTTTGTTCGACTAACGCGTGGTCAAGTGATTCAAATTAAAGTGGAAGATTACGTAGAGGCCGCGCGATCAGTGTGCAACCCGCCTTGGCGCATTGCATTGGTCCATATCCTTCCCAATATTTTGCCCCCCTTGTTGGTTCAAGCCACTCTGGCAATAGCAGCAGCCGTCATTGCGGAAGCCAGCTTGTCATTTTTAGGTTTGGGCCAACAACCTCCCGCCCCCAGTTGGGGCAGCATGCTAAACACTGCTAAGAATTACATTGAACAAGCGCCATGGATGGCCATTTGGCCCGGAATCTCTATTTTCTTATTGGTCTTGTCTTTCAATCTTTTTGGCGACGGCTTAAGAGATGCCTTAGACCCAAGACAGCGTTGAACTTAAAAATTCAAAGCTTACTTAATAAGTTGACCATCAAGAAATTGCATCACAACCGCCAAACCTTTTTCGGGCTGCTCTTCCTGTAACAAGTGCCCTAGCTTAGGAACCAGAACCGTGGTGGAATTCGACAAAACATTGGCGTAGCTTTGCGCATTGGTGCTCGGAATCATTTGATCCTGCTCACCCCAAATGAGCAGCGTCGGTGCCTTAATGGCTTTCAAGCGAGGCACAGGATCTGTGTAAATGGTTTGATTCGATCTTTCCAAAATAGCACCTCGCACACCGGGCGCTCTGAGCATGTCGAAATAGC
>CALCBL010000387.1 GCA_937897495.1 uncultured Burkholderiales bacterium | reverse complement strand
AGTGGTCAAATCTGCGCTGATTTTGTTTCAAAAGCAAACCCAGACGGTTACACATTGCTGATGGCCAACACGGCCGTCATCAATGACAAAAACGTCTCTAGATTTACGGGCGTCTCATTGGTATCTGCTGATGCTTATGTTTTGGTCGTCCACCCTAGTCTGCCCATCAACAATGCATCGGAGCTTATTGCCTTTGCAAAGGCTAACCCCAAGAAACTTTCATTTGGCTCGTCAGGGATAGGTGCTGCCTCGCATTTATCAGGTGAACTGTTTAAGGCTAGAGCTGGCGTCGACATGCTTCACGTGCCCTATAAGGGGACAGGGCCCGCTTTGAACGATCTTTTGGCCAATCACATTCAACTCATGTTTGCGCCTACTCAAACAGCCATGTCACAAATCCAAATGGGCAGAATTAAAGCGATCGGTGTAACAGGCACAAAATCAATCGAGGCGTTGCCCAACGTTCCTTCCATAGCAAGCTCTGGCCTTGCTGGTTACGATGCAATCGGGTGGTTTGGATTATTGGCACATGTCAATACGCCAACTGAGATTGTTAAAAAACTTCATGACGATATTCAAAAGGTCATGAGCATGCCTGAAGTTCGTAAAGCGATGCATGAAAAAGGCGCCGAACCTGGAAACCTTACACCGAATGAATTCAGTGGCTTTATTAAACAAGAACAGACCAAATGGACGAAGTTAATGAAAGATGCAAATATTGTGATTGAATGAATCCACCTTATGCGAGGCGATTCAACAAAAATATCGCAAGCTTATGGACATCACACAAAAATTATCAATGTTGCTTGTTTAAGCTCATTCCCAAGTTGACGGCCTGACGCCGTTCATAGGCCAAAAACTCATCGGTTATTTGACTTCCGCGAACGCCGCCTCTGACCGAACCTGCCGCATCGTCACCAAAATATTCTTTCCACAAGGAGGGCAAGCGTTGCCCCTGTGGAATGCTTAGCCAAAGACGAAGCAAATGTCGTTTGCGCTCTGGCTCATCGTGATCTTCAAAATTGGTGCGTGAATGAATGACCACATAGTTGTTCAATAACTGTAAATCGCCACGATCGAGTTCCATCGAATAGCAAAACTTATCATCTGGCAGCAATTCATCCAAAAGATCTAACAACTCAATTTGCTCTGGCGTTAAACGAGGCACTTCTGGAAAATCGCGCTGAGCTGCCGTGACATTTTTTCGATTGGCACGCAAAGAGAAGAATTCGGGGTCATCGCCCAAGATGGGACACTTGTAAAAAGGGGGCTGTGAAGCGTCGTTGGTTCCCTGATAGCTGTAATAAAAAGGCTGTTGCATGACAGGAATCAGGTCAGGTCGCAGGCGTTTTATTTCTTCGACCACAGCCATAGAACTTGTCACTTTGCTTGTGCCACCAGATTTGGCAGTCTGCAAACACATCAAGGCCACCACATCGCATGAGTCGACATGAAAGTCTAAGCCTGCATTGGTGTTGTACCCTCGCCCATTTTTCACTTTGTAGTCGCCACCCTCATCACGAACATCGTTCATGACCTGGCTGGCTCGGTTTTGAGTTCTGGCCACGCCCACGTTCAGTCCAATGCCCCAATTGACCAGTCGCGCATCTTCTGCCGACCATCGATCCACGGGAAAACCTTTTAGCAAACACATGCCATAAGCTGTTTGTGTGACAGCAAAAGC
>CALCBL010000386.1 GCA_937897495.1 uncultured Burkholderiales bacterium | reverse complement strand
CCCAACAAGGTGCTGGCTGAAGGCGAGTTGACATCGTTTGGCATCTCGCATGCTTACTACGATGCCATGAACCCTCAAGATCTGGCAGCCAAAATCCAACCCAACACCCGACTTGTTTGGTTGGAAGCCCCGGGCTCAGTCAGCATGGAGTTCCCAGACCTCATCGGTTTGATCAAGGTTTGTCAATCTCACCGTGTTTTAACAGCCTTGGACAATACCTGGGGCGCGGGAATTGCCTTCAAGCCCTTTGACCTGTTGGGCGATGGCAGTTTGTCCGTTGATCTGACCGCGCATGCCCTAACCAAATATCCCAGTGGGGGTGGCGATGTGCTTATGGGCAGTGTCATGACTTGCAACGATGAATTGGCATTGAAACTCAAAATGACCATGAGCCGTTTGGGAGTTTGTGTGGGCCCCAACGACATTGAAAGCATTCTTCGCTCGCTGCCCACCATTTCTTTGCGTTATGTGGCCCAAGACCATTCAGCCCGTGAGTTGGCGCAATGGTGGAAAAGCCAAAAAGCCTGTGTGCAGGTGCTGCATCCCGCTGTAGATGGATCCCCTGGACACTTGCATTGGCAAGCCTTGTGCGCCTCTGACGGTGGTGCTGGGCATGCAGCAGGCTTGTTCAGCGTGATGCTGCACCCCTCATTGACGCAAGACCAAGTCGATGCATTTTGCGACAGTTTGAGTCTCTTCAAGATAGGCTACAGCTGGGGCGGCCCCATCAGTTTGGTGGTGCCTTACAACATTGCCAGCATGCGTTCCAACTGGCCTTCGCACTTGCAACAAGGCTACTTGGTGCGTTTTTCAACAGGGTTTGAAGACCCGCAAGATTTGATCCTCGATTTGGCCAAAGCTGTGAAGCAATGCTTGAATTTTTAAGCGTCTTGTAGGATTGAATGGCAAGCTGATACAGTGGAGCCATTCAATAGAAAGAAATACCTTGGCAACTCCCAATTACGGCTACGAAAAACGTCAAAAAGAATTGGCGAAGAAACGCAAAAAAGAAGACAAACTGAAAGCCAAGTCTGAGAAAAGAACTGACTCGCCTGATTCACTCTCAGAAGATTTGCCTGAAGACGAGATCGATCCGCTGCCTGCTTCCGATGTGCCGCCCCAACCCTAAATTGCCTAGCACCTTCATCAAGGCAGAGCTACCTCATATCGGCCAACATTTTTTTAAGCTGAGGCCATACGTTTTTCATCATGGTGCTTTGCGCCCCTTCATTGGGATGAATTCGGTCTGACTGAAACCACTTCAAGGGATCTGCGTCATCTGCAATGCCTTTTAAAAATTGGTTGTTCAGTTCTGCACCCGTCTCTTTAGACACCCTTTGATAGGCTTGTGCTATTTGTTGAGCGTAGTTGGCGCCATAGTTTGGCGGCATTTGCATGCCAATGACCATCACTTTGGCGCCAGCTTTTTTGCCTTGATTGGCCATGGCGCTCAAATTTTGTTGCGTCATTTGCATGCTCAGGCCTCGAAGCGCATCGTTGCCCCCAAGCTCCACGATCAGAACATGCGGCTGGTGAACCTTAAGCAGCTGGGGTAGCCT
>CALCBL010000385.1 GCA_937897495.1 uncultured Burkholderiales bacterium | reverse complement strand
CATCGCTAGGCGCTGGCAACTTAGCCATTGCAGAAACGCTGAACAAAGAAGCCAGTACCAAAGTAGCCAAGCTGATCAATGATTTTTTCATGATTTGAGTCCTCTTACTTCAGGCAGATGCCGATGTGGAAGCCGCGCCACCATGGGCCACTGCTTCGGGAGATCTTTGTGCAGGAATTTTTCCTGCTTTGATGTCGTTGTACCAAAGTTCGTGATGCTCTTTGGCCCAAGTTTCATCGACATAACCAGTGCGCATGGCTTTGTATGCGCCATCCATGCCAACGGTGCCCATGTAAATGTGTCCCATGAACATGGCCATCATGAAGACCGTGGCAATGCCATGAATCATGTTGGCAATTTGCATGGTGCCGCGCTCATAAATGAGACCTGGAATAAGTTTGTCGAGCACCAAACCTGATGCCACCACAATGACACCCAAGCCCAGAACGCCAAACCAGAAGACTACTTTTTCGCCTGCATTGAAGCGGTGTGATGGCACTTCTTGGCCTGAGAACATGCCGCCACCTTTTATTAGCCAGGTGATGTCTTCCTTGCTAGGCCAGTTGTCTTTGAGGAAGGTGGCGAACACGATGATCAAAGAGACGGCAAACAAAGGACCCGCAAAGTTATGCAAGTTTTTCAAAGCGTACGTGAGCCAACCAAACAAGGCATTGCCAATGATCGGCTGAATGAAAAACTTACCCCAAGCGATGACCAAGCCTGAAATGGCCAAGCAGACAAAGGTAATGGCGTTGGTCCAATGAGCAGCTCGCTCGAGGGGGGTGAAGCGTTCAATTTTGCGGCCCGTTTCCGTGCCGTGTAATTTCATGGTGCCCTTGCCGTAGTAGAACAAGGCAATGGCCAAACCAGCGATGAGCAGCAAAGAGCCACCGTAGGGAATGATCCAGTTGTTGCGCACTTGACGCCAAGCTTCACCCGCTGTGGTGAGCTTTGAGCCAGGGTACTGAACAAATGGCTGTATCAGGTTGCCCGCTTCTGGCGCTTCAGATGCTGGCAAACTGCTGTAACCCGTAGCACCCGCTCCGACTTGTCGCCAAATAGGCGCGTTGTTGCCAGGTTGAACCTTGTCGCGCTCGCCATTGTTTTGGTCAGCGTACTTTGGATCGGTGTTGGCATCGGGCGCAATGGAGAAAATGTTGGCACTCTTCACGCCCAGAGCAGCTGCTTGGGGCGCCTCAGCGGCCGCTGCTTTGCTTTCAGGCGCTGCTGGTTTGGCAGCTGTTTGCGCCGACACACTGAAGGCCGCGCCTAAAACCAAAGCACCCATGAGTAAATGGGTCTTGATCTGTTTCATTACCGAAGATCGGTTCATGCTTGCTCTCCCACGTTCAGTTGGATCGCGAGTGATCGTTTTGCCCATATTGGGCGCGAGTTTTGAGTTGCTGGGCCCAGCTGTTCTTGTCGCCGGCTTTCCAGTCAGACTCGGTGAACACCTTCACGCCTGTGCCTGTGTAAGGCGCGGCATCGAGCTTAGGCTGGCCAGCCAACTCTTGAGCTTTGTCGCCACAGGCTGTGAGGCCTTTCACCAAAAGCAAAAC
>CALCBL010000384.1 GCA_937897495.1 uncultured Burkholderiales bacterium | reverse complement strand
ACCCCTCGTGTTGCGCGGGTGGTGCGAGCCTCCACCTTGGTCATACGCGAACTGCCCTACATTGAAGCGGCTCACGCAGTAGGCCTTAGCACGCCGCGCTTACTGTTCAAACACATCTTGCCAAATTTGATGTCGCCTATCTTGGTGCAACTCAGTTTCATATTTGCTTATGCGCTTCTGGCTGAGGCCGGCCTCTCATTTTTGGGTGTGGGTGTTGGTGCTGAAATTCCAACTTGGGGAACCATGGTGGCTTCTAGCACGCAATATGCAGACCGCGCGCTTTGGACCCTACTGTTTCCTGGCTTGGCCATTGTGCTGACAGCTTTGTCTTTACAGGTGCTGGGCGATGGCGTGCGAGACTTGCTCGATCCACGCCTGAAAGGCAACACATGAGTCGCTGGCCATGAATTCACTTGCGACTTTAAGTGTTCGCAATTTGCAGACAAGCCTTCTTCAAAAAAAGGGTCCCTTGAATTTGGTGCGCGGCATTGACTTTGAAGTGATGCAAGGCGAAACATTGGCCCTGGTGGGTGAATCTGGAAGTGGCAAGTCACTGACTGCACTGAGCATCATGCGCTTGCTAGCTCGGAATGCTCAATGGCAATGTCAAGGTGAAGTGTTGTTCAAAGACAATCAAGGTATTGAACACAACTTACTGACGCTGCCCGAAAAAACCATGCGAACTTTGCGAGGTCACCGCATTGCTATGATTTTTCAAGAGCCCATGACGTGTCTAAATCCAGTCATCAGAATAGGTCAGCAAATTTCCGAGTCAGTGAGCTTGCATTTGGGTTTGGATCAATCATCCGCAAATGCCAGCGCCTTGAGAGCTTTGGAACAAGTTGAAATTCCTGCAGCCCAACAAAGGTTTTATGAGTACCCTCATCAACTTTCTGGCGGAATGCGGCAACGCGTCATGATTGCAATGGCCATGATTTGCAAGCCGCAATTGCTGATTGCCGATGAACCCACGACGGCATTGGATGTCACCATTCAAGCTCAAATTTTGAATCTCATGGCCAGACTGCAAAAAGACACGGGCATGTCCATGCTTTTCATCACACACAATCTGGGCGTTGTTGCGCACCATGCTCAGCGCGTAGCCGTCATGTACGCCGGGCAGATTGTGGAGCAAGGCTCTGTGGCCGATGTTTTTGCCCACACACAGCACCCCTACACAAAGGGTTTGCTGGCTTGCCTACCAGGCAGAGCCCGACAGTTGTCAAGGCAAACAGGGCAACGTGTTGCACTTCTTGACATTCCGGGGCAAGCGCCTTCAATGGCCATTACACCCACAGGATGCTCTTTTGCACCACGGTGTCATTCTTGTTTTGAAAAATGCCTTCAGTCTTTACCAGAATGGCGCGGCCTACCCGCACACACCTCGCTGTGCCATTTGGAGGCCCACTCATGACAGCCTCCTCTTCAGGCGTATCCAACATGCTGAATGTGGAAGCCTTGAGCGTTGAATTTGGCAAAGGCGAAAAGCGTGTTCGCGCTGTCGCCAATGTGAGTCTGAGCATTCAAGCTGGTCAGACTGTAGGGCTGGTCGGAGAGTCAGGCTCGGGTAAAAGTACTTTAGTACGCGCCGTCATTAACTTGATTCCCATCAAGCAGGGCTTGGTGCAATTCAAGGGGCAATCTATTCAAGGCTTGTCTGTCTCTGACATGCGACCTCTTCGCCGTCAAATGCAAATGATTTTTCAAGATCCCAGCCTGAATCCCAGGCAGCGTGTGGGCGAGATGTTGAATGAAGTTTTAGAAACTCATGGCCTGCACAAAGGCGTCCTTCGCACACCACGAATCCATGAACTGTTTCAATTGGTGGGCTTGAATCCAGAGCACGCCTCACGTTTTCCGCATGAATTTTCTGGCGGGCAAAAACAACGCTTGGGTATAGCGCGAGCTCTTGCAGCAGAACCTCAGTTTATTGTGGCAGATGAACCTTTGTCTGCGCTTGACATGTCCATCCAAGCGCAAATTGTGAATCTGTTGATAGAACTGAAATCAAGCTTAGGTCTCACAATTCTTTTCATCTCGCATGATTTAGATGTGGTGGAGTATGTGTGTGACCATGTCGTGGTGATATATCTGGGCCACGTCATGGAAACGGCCCCAACCGATGTTTTATTTTCCAAGCCATTGCACCCCTACACAAAAGCATTGTTGGCGGCAGCGCCTATTCCAGACCCAGGCCAGCCGGCCCCGCAGGTGGTTCTGCATGGAGAGCCTCCAAGCCCTATGAGCCCACCTTCAGGCTGCGTCTTTAGAACGCGCTGTTTGCATGCCACCGAAGAATGCTCACTACAAACACCTGCGTTGACACAAATGGGTGCACACCATTCAGTTGCGTGCATTCGACTCTCTGAAATTTAAGCGATCACAATCATGCAACTCAATGCCAGCTTCAAAGGATTTCCAGGCCATCTAGCCCCTGTTGAATTGTCAGAAGTGAGCGCACAAGATTGGCACATTTTGCGAGGTGACTTACCCTTCCCTTTGGCAATCATCAAAGCATCCTCTTTGAATCACAACTTGCATTGGATGCAAAATTTTTGCAAAGAACGTGGCCTAGACATCGCCCCACACGGCAAAACAACCATGTCGCCTGAGTTGTATGCCATGCAAATTAAGGCTGGGGCTTGGGGCATCAGTTTTGCAAACGTTTTCCAAGCCAGCATGGGCGCTAGGCATGGCGTGAAGCGCATCATCATTGCCAACCAGGTTTACCAGTCGCCAGACTTAGACGCTTTGGCTCTGTTGCTTGCGACACACTCCGACTTAATCGTTTATTTTTTAATCGATTCAGTGGCTCAGATTGAGGCTATTGAGCATTGGCGCGCTATTCGACAATCAAAAACCCACTTCACAGTTCTCCTAGAACTGGGCATTGATGGCAAACGCACTGGTTGCAGAGACCCTGCTCAAGCACTGGCCTTGGCGCGTCTCATCAAGTCAACTCAAGGTCTTCAACTGTGTGGCATTGAATCCTACGAAGGCGCGTTGGCCACCTGCGACCATGTGCACGATCAAACGCAAGTCGCTGCTTTGATGCATCGAATTCAGGCACTGGCCATTGCATGCGAAGAGGAGAACTTGTTTGAACACGATGAGGTATTGCTCACAGCAGGTGGCTCGGCCATTTTTGATCTGGTCGCAGACAATTTAAAGCCTCACCTCCAACGACCCGCCAGGGGCATCTTGCGCTCAGGCTGCTACCTCACACATGACCATTTGCAATACAGAAAAATGTTGCAATGCGTAGGAGATAGACTTCAACTTCGCGAAACACTCAAGCCTGCACTCGAAGTGATCAGCAGCATTCAATCTTGTCCAGAACCTGGGCTGGCACTTCTGACCATGGGAAAACGCGATGTCTCATACGACTTAGATTTGCCCATTCCAATTTGGCGAGCCAACATGGGCGACTCAGCCGTTCAGGCTGTACCTTCGCACTGGCACATTGAAGCGCTCAATGACCAACATGCCTATTTAAGATACGACGCCAATGCACCGCTGTCTGAACAACCCCAATTAGGCCAAATGGTGGGCAGTGGCATTTCACACCCTTGCACCACCTTTGACAAATGGCGATGGATGCCTGTTGTGAACGATCAGTATGGTGTCCAAAGTGCCATTTCTGTGAATTTCTAAATCAAACCATGAACTCAGTCGCTTCCTCTCTGCTTAAACGCTTGAAAAACAAAGCAGCTGTTTTGCCACGCGCACAACAGCAAGTGATCGCCGTTATTTTGAAAGATCCTGAAAAGGCCCTGTCCCTGAGTGTCGACGCCATTGCCCTGCAGGCGCAAGTCTCCATGCCGACCATCATGCGAACGGCTCGACAATTTGGTTTTGAAGGCGTGCGTGAGTTCAAGTTGGCCTTGGCTCAGGACTTGGGACGCACTTCATTGGTCCATCGATCAGTAAGTCTAGACGACACCAGCCAAGAAATGATTCAAAAGATTTTAGGCGGTGCGGCAGCTTCCATTGCAGCGCTACAACATCAACTCAACCCTAGAACTTTGGTTGAAGCCGCACAACTGATCGCAAATGCAACGCGGGTAGATTGCTACTCAGTGGGCACAACTTCCGCTTTCATGGCGGATGACTTGCAGGGTAGGCTTTTCAGACTTGGTAAATCTGCTTACGCCTTTCACGATGCCCATAAGCAATTGATTTCTGCTGCCTCGCTCGGTACAAAAGGGGTGGCAGTGGCAATTTCTCACGTCGGTCGAATGCCCTTCTTGCTCGAGTCAGCCACGTTTGCCAAATCCCAGGGTGCCATGGTC
>CALCBL010000383.1 GCA_937897495.1 uncultured Burkholderiales bacterium | reverse complement strand
GAAGTCTTCCGAACACAAAGGCTTGAGCTGATTGGCATAGGCGGCTGACGATTTGTGGTACTCCACCATGAGGAAGCTGCCTATGCCAATCAGCTCAAGCCTCCTTCCAAAACGCCAACCTTCACCAACTGAAACCCAATGCAAGAAAAACTTTGAATCAGTAGCTTTGCACCCCCTTAGATGAGTGATAACATTGTAGTAACATCAATGGAATCTAACATGCAAGTGAACATCCGATCCCTAGGCAACTCAAAGGGCATCCTCATTCCCAAGCCCATCCTCGAGCAAACGGGTTTGCAAGATGTGGCCGAGCTTCGCGTCAACAACGGCGTGATTGAAATTCGACCCGTTAAAACCAATCCCCGAGAAGGCTGGGCCTTGGACAGTCAACGCATTGCCATGGACAAAGACGACTCTCTGGTTTGGCCAGAATTTGGCAATGCCGATGACAAGGATTTGAAGTGGTAACACCTGCCGAACTGGCGACTGGCGAAATTTGGTTGGTTCAACTCGACCCCACGGTGGGCAGTGAAATTCAAAAGACCAGGCCTTGTGTTTTGATCTCGCCACCAGAAATGTTGAACCACTTGCGAACAGTCATTGTGGCCCCCATGACCACGGGATCACGCTCTGCTGCTTTTCGAATTCCGATTACTTTCAAGGGGAAGTCGGGCCTCATTTTGTTAGACCAAATTCGAACCTTGGACAAAACACGTTTGGTCAAGCGTGAGGGGGCTGTTCACGGGGCTACACTCAAACGTACATTGATTACTTTGCAGCAGATGTTTGCGCCTGTTGCCTGAAATAATTGATACTTCACACTCCATCTACCTTAAAAAATCATTCAAGCAAGAAATGAAACACACACACATTGGTTTAGTTGGCTTAGGCGTCATGGGCGAAAACTTAGCACTCAACTTAGAGCGCAACGGTTTCAGCGTCACTGGCTTTGACTTAGATGCCAATAAATGCGCCAGCTTTGCCAAACGCACAGAAGGCTTGAAGGCCTGCGCTGCCAATTCATTAGCGGAGTTGGTGGCCAATTTGCAATTGCCCCGCCG
>CALCBL010000382.1 GCA_937897495.1 uncultured Burkholderiales bacterium | reverse complement strand
CATGAGAGAAACAACAAGTATCTTGACAATCCAGTTGGCTGCAGACCAAAACCAACCCCAAGCACTGGATCTTTGGTGCAAAAATGCCCGTACTTGTCGAATCAAAAAGTGGCGAGACCGCAGCAGCCGAAGCCACCATTTTTTGGTTAAAAAACACAAGCTGATGACAAGCAAAAAAACCGCAATTCGCAACTCGGCGCTAAAGAAAGGCAACAACAAAAATGCCATTGAAAGCAATACGATGCCATCTTGGAATCTCAACCACAACAAGCTTCGAATACATTGTTGCAATGACACATTCAGTAATTTTTGCACCAATACCGGATAACCTAATTCACCGACTCGGAACGGGACAAGCACCACAGCAGCATTGTGAAGAAACGTTAAGCTCAACGAATCCCACAAACTGATCTTGCCATGCGTACGCCATTCGGACTTGAAACGAAAGGCTCTAAACAAGAAACTACTTAACCAACCCAATGTGCAAATAAGCAGAACCGTCTTGGGAACTTCCATCAAACTTTCAAATGTCAAACGCCAGTCAGAATGACGCACCAACGCCAGCAACAACAACAGTGCAAGCATCCAAAAAACAAGGCGATAGAACCATTTTCGAATGCGAACATGGGGTTCAAATTGCTTCTCAGAAATGATGTACTTCATTTTTTAAGAATCTCTTTCATTGCGACCGGCGCGAAAAATATTTTTTGACCAAAAACATAGCTCGCATCAGTGAGATAAAAGCCAAATTAAATTGGATGAATTGCACAAAAAAGAAATCCGATTGAGGTGTCGCCAGGTGCAATGAAATGAGGATGTGCAGTGCTATGAGAAACACACCACCACGGGTTCTTTGAAACCAAGCGTTCCAAGAAGAGTGACGCTCCCATAGAAATGCAAGGGCCACCACAGAAAAGGCCAAGCCCGCTCCCGCAATCACATCAGAAGGCCAATGCGCGCCCACGGCTACTCTCGCCCATGCGGCAATACCCGCCACCAAAGCAATGAGCCACAAATAAGCATTCTGGATGCCTCTTCGTTTCAGAACAGTGCAAACAATCAACGCACATGAAATGGCTGCCAATGCATGACCCGATGGCATTGATCCGCTCAGCAAGGGGGGGTGATCAATGATGCTTAAGTTTTCGACACCCAATACGCTCGCAGGTCTGGGCATGGGCAAGGTATTTTTGATCAATTGCGAGACAACTGCACCAATGAGCCATGTTTTCAAAACCCAAGACGTGATCTCACCTGGAAAACGCTCTATTAACAATAGGATTAACAAAATAACCCACGCGTCGCCACCCAGATTGATCAGGGCCCAAAACCAAGCTGGCAAAACAGGCGCGGCATGAATGTTCAACATCCAAGCTTGATTCAATCCCGACTTCATCAGCACAAAACTCAGACTGACACAGGCAAGCAACAAAATAGTAGAGAAAAGTACCACTTTGAAAGGGGAGAGCTGCTGAACAGATTGGTGATTCATAAATAGGGCGTGCAAACTTTTGATTAGATTTGCGACATTTTTATTTCAACCAAGTTTCATGACAGTGTCATGAATATTTTTTAAATTTCTGGCATGAAACGCAAAGTTCTGATCACTGGTGTTGCAGGTTTTATAGGTTCTCGGCTAGCCGAGCACCTCAATGCCTTGGGTTATGAAGTCCTGGGGTGTGATATTTACAACTTTAGAAATCAATTTTTCGATGTGGGTGATTCCAACCATCTGATACTCCAAAGACTGCGCTTCGACCGAATTGCCCACTTTCTGCAAAAAAATCAGATCCAATATCAGTCAATCGATCTATCGGATCATGGCGCAGTCATGTCCATGTTCGAATCGTTTCAACCGGATGTGGTGGTCCATTTAGCAGCCCAAGCTGGGGTTCGGCATTCCGTCAAATCGCCAATGGACTTTGTAAAGTCCAACTTAAACGGCTTTGCGAATGTTTTAGATGCATGCAAACACTGTGAAGTTCAAGAATTTTTGTATGCCAGTTCTTCCAGTGTTTATGGCTCAAGAACAGATGCACCTTTTAAAGAAACAGACCGTTGCGACACGCCTGAATCTTTTTACGCCGCTACCAAAATTGCCAATGAAGTGATGGCGCAAGCCTACTTTGCTCAGTACAAAACACCCTCGCTAGGCCTTCGGTTTTTCACAGTTTATGGTCCATGGGGAAGACTGGACATGGCTCCGATTCTCTTTGCGCAAAAAATGCGCAAGAAGCAAGCCATCCAGCTTTTTGGGGATGGCTTGCTAAAAAGAGACTTTACTTTTGTTGGCGATACTATTTTCGCAATCACCCGTCTCATTGAATTGGGCGTCAGCCGCCAGGGTGTTGATGTTGTCAATGTAGGGCACTCAAACCCCATTCAAGTGACAGAGTTCGTCAAAATACTGTCAGAGTGCCTCGGAATTGAACCTGTGGTTGAGTTAGCGCCCATGCAAGTGTCTGATGTACCCCTGACATGTGCCAGCGATCACAAACTTGTGAAGTTGATTGGCGAATGGCCGCATACCTCTATGAAGGACGGATTGACAGATATGGCAAAATGGCTTGTCAATTGGCAACCTGCCTGAATCAAACGACAGGCATGTCAGCCTAATATTTAAATGACTATTTTTCAAAAAAGCATTCACAAAGAACTTCTTAG
>CALCBL010000381.1 GCA_937897495.1 uncultured Burkholderiales bacterium | reverse complement strand
CATCTCTTGCAAGACACTTGCCTCTCAGCGCACCCGCATGTCGACTGCTGTGCCATGGCTTCAGCCATTGAAGCTCTGCTTCATCTGCCTGTGTTCAGGCCTCACATCATGCTCATCGACCTGCTCATGCCCAAGGTTGATGGCTGGGAACTGGTCAAGCGGGTGCAACAAAATGAAGATTTTTCAAAACTCCAAATCATCACCCTTTCCGCCCTCAGCCTGGCTGAGCTAAAAGACCGCGGTGGGCCGCCCATAGGCTCTCGCTTCATTGCCAAACCGGTTGATTTAGGTTGGCTGCGGGGGTATTTGGTGGGCTTGCTCGCCCCGCAAGCCTGGGCTTAGGTAGACAGCTGTCATTTTCCACTTTATCATTACAAAACCCAATAAAGTAAGGAATGACAATGTCCCATTCAACCCTCACAAGCAAAGGCCAAACCACCATACCGCAAGAAATACGTGAAGCTGTGGGGCTTCAAACTGGCGCAAAACTCAACTGGAGTGTCACACCCGATGGTGTGCTCATTGTCAGAGCCAAAACGCAATCCATTGAGTCCCTGGCTGGCTTGCTCAAGACTCAAGATGGCAAAAAAATAAGCATTCAAGACATGAATCCATGGAAATAAAAAACCCATGGCGGCCATCGACACCAACATCCTCGTCAGATTCCTCATTCAAGACGATGAGCAACAAGGGCATCAAGCGCGAAGACTCATTC
Source organism: uncultured Burkholderiales bacterium (assembly GCA_937897495.1). Lineage (GTDB taxonomy): Bacteria > Pseudomonadota > Gammaproteobacteria > Burkholderiales > Burkholderiaceae_C > Limnohabitans_A. The sequence goes on along the minus strand of CALCBL010000381.1, from coordinate 387 downwards.
AACATGTTTTGGCGCAAGGGGAGACTTTGTTCATTCCTGTCACCGTCATCTTGGAATTGGAATGGGTTTTGCGTTCTAATTTTTTGTTCAACAAATCTCAAGTTGTCGAACTGATTTCCAACTTGCTTTCCACCAAAGAGTTGGAATTCGAATCTGAACCCTCTGTTGAAATAGCGCTTGAACTGTTTAGAAACCATGCGGCAGATTTCGCCGATTGTTTGCACATCGCTTTAGCACATCGTGCAGGTCACGCACCGCTTTGGACATTTGACAAAACAGCAGGAAAAGTCGTGGGCGCGAAAATATTGAAGTGATTCAAAGCACCAACGAAAAACGCGCCCGAAGGCGCGTTTTTTCTTGCTTTTGGAGGAGTGGACGGGACTCGAA
>CALCBL010000380.1 GCA_937897495.1 uncultured Burkholderiales bacterium | reverse complement strand
TTTTGCGGCGCTTGGTCCAACTCACTGCCAAAGTTCGCTGGGCCCGTGTAATGCCCACATACATCAAACGACGCTCTTCCTGAAGCCGCGTCAGCTGACCTTCAGCATGCACAGCAGCGTTGATGGACTCTTTGTTGTCTTCGTCCATTTTGAAAGGCAGCAAGCCTTCGTTCACACCGACCAACATCACATGCGGCCACTCTAAACCTTTGGCGGCATGCAGGGTCGACAAGGTGACCACATTGGGGTCTTGCTCACGCTCATTCAAGGTCGACAACAGCGAAATTGTTTGGGCCACTTCCAGCAATGATTTTGTTTCTGCCACCACGCTGACACCTGCCGCGTCATCAATGGTGCCGCCGCATCGCCCCGACATCCAATCGACAAATTCCAGCACGTTGGTCCAGCGTGCCGCTGCTACTTTTTCGTTGTCTTCACCGTCGTACAAATGTTTTTCGTAGCCAATGTCTTTGAGCCATTGCAACAAAAAAGCTTTGGCATCTTCGGCGCCATGGGTGCGCTTTGCGCGGTATTCCAAGTCATTCATGAAGCGGCCAAACTCATGCAAACTGCCGACGGCACGAGCAGACAGCTTGGCCCCCAAACTGTTTGAAAACAAAGCTTCAAACAAACTGAGTTTGTACTGACTCGCCAGGGTACCCAGTCCCGCCAAAGTTTGATGACCAATGCCGCGCTTCGGGCTGGTCACGGCCCGCAAGAAAGCAGGGTCGTCGTCGTTGTTGACCCACAAGCGAAACCACGCACACAAATCTTTGATTTCTGCACGGTCAAAAAAGCTTTGTCCGCCCGAAACCTTATAAGGAATTTGCGCGCGTCGCAAAGCTTTTTCAAATGGCTTGGCCATGTGATTGGCACGGTACAAAATAGCAAACTCTTTGTAGTCACGGTATTGCACACCGCCGGAAGTGGTGGCGGTGCCTGCGCGCAAAGACTGAATGCGAGCCACCATGCGGTCGGCTTCGTGTTCTTCGTGGTCAGCATCCACCACGCGAACCGGTTCGCCTTCACCCAATTCAGAAAAAAGTTTCTTAGGGTAGAGCTTGGGGTTGGGCTCAATCACGTTGTTGGCCGCGCGCAAAATGGCGCTGGTCGATCGGTAGTTTTGCTCTAAGGTCACTACCTTCAATTGCGGAAAATCTTGTGGCAAACGTTTCAGGTTGTCTAAAGTGGCGCCGCGCCAACCATAAATCGATTGGTCATCGTCACCCACTGCTGTAAACCTTGCCCGTTCACCCACCAAGTGTTTAAGCACTTCATATTGTGTGGCGTTGGTGTCTTGGTATTCGTCTACCAACACATGGCCCATGGCGGCTTGCCATCGCTCACGCACTTCAGGGTATTGCGCCAATAATTTCAAAGGCAAGCCAATCAAATCGTCAAAGTCCACACTTTGATAGGCCGCCAAGCGTTCTTCATAACGACCCATGATGCGCGCCGCAATGCGCTCATTTTCGTTTTGCGCAATGCCTTCAGCTTGTGCGCTGGTCAGGCCTGCATTTTTCCAAGCACTGATGGCCCATTGCCATTGCTTTGCCGTGTTGGCATCGGTGGTGCCGCCGCAGTCTTTCAAGATGCTCACCACATCGTCTGAATCCAAAATGCTGAACTGTGGTTTCAAGCCAAGCACATGCCCGTCTAGCCGCATGATGCGCACACCCAAAGCGTGAAAGGTGCAAATCATGACTTCTTGAGCGCCTTTGCCAATGAGCTTGCGCGCACGCTCGCGCATTTCACTGGCCGCTTTGTTGGTAAAAGTGATGGCTGCAATGCGCTTGGGCTCAAGACCCACGTCCATCAGCCTGGCAATTTTTTGCGTGATCACGCGCGTCTTGCCCGAGCCAGCGCCCGCCAACACAAGGCAGGGGCCTTTGACGTAATTGACAGCTTCAAGTTGCGCTGGATTCAAACCAGAGGAGGGGGTGGACATGCGTAAAAATTGGGAAGGCCGAATGGGAATGCAGATTCGGCAAGCTGATGGATCATAGCGGGCAAAGGCAGGCAATGGCGGACAACGTCGGGCAGAAGGGGCCCAAATTCCAAGGCACAATGTGAACCATGCTAGATGTCTTGCGCGTCACCTTTCCTTTCTTTGCCTTGGTGCTTTGTGGTTACTGGGCGGCGCGTCGCCAAATGCTGCCCTTTGAAGCCATTCCAGGCTTGAACGGCTTTGTGCTGTTCTTTGCCCTGCCTTGCATGCTGTTCCAATTTGGCGCCAAAACGCCCATTGCACAACTCTTAGATGCCAGCGCTTTCTTCATGTACTTGTTTTGCGCCTTGGTCATGGTGGCCTTCGTGGTGGCCATCACCTTGAACAAACGTTTTGGCTGGAACGATGCAGCATTTGGCGCCTTGGTCGGCGCATTTCCCAATACGGGCTTTATGGGCGTTCCCTTGTTGGTAGCCTTGCTAGGCACTGCGGCAGCGGGCCCTGCCATCGTCACCATCGTCATTGACATGGTCATCACCACATCGCTTTGCATTGCACTGTCGCGTTTGGATGGCGCAGGCCAGCAAGGCGTAGGCCAAGCTGCCAAAAATGCATTGCTGGGCGTGGTTAAAAATCCTTTGCCTTGGGCCATTTTGTTGGGCACGCTTTTTTCTGCGTTTCAAATTGAGTTGCCAGGGCCTGTAGAAAAAACCGTGGCCTTGTTGGGCGATGCAGCATCGCCTGTTGCCCTGTTCACCATTGGTGCTGTGTTGGCGCGCTCCCAAAAAATTGCACACCACGAACAGCACGGCCCTCTGACATGGAAAGACTATGTGCCAGTTGCCCTCATTAAATTGTTCTTGCACCCGGTTCTGGTCTTGGTGGTGGGTTTGGCCGCCATTTCAATGGGCGCACCCATTGACTCGTTTGCCCTCAAAGTGATGGTGCTGGTGGCGGCATTGCCTAGCGCCAGCAATGTGGCCATGTTGTCTGAGAGATTTGGTGCCGACAATGGCCGCATTGCCAGAATTATTTTGGTCTCTACAGCCGCGGCCTTCCTCACCTTCTCGGGCGCGGTCGCCTTGCTACAGTAATTCAAACCTTCAGAATGCGTGGCTTTAAATGGCCAGTGGATCGACATCCACCAGCCAGCGAATTAGGCCTTTGTGCTGAGGCTCTGAGCGCGATGCATGCAACTGTTCTTGCAGCAATTCAAGCACCCTGTGAAGTGCTTTTCTGGAAGCGCTTTCAATCAGCATTTGTGCACGCTCAACATTGGCCACACGCTGAATACTCATAGGGACCGCAGGGTACACACTCACTTCGGCCAAGGCCGATGCGTCTTGCGTGCCAAGGCCTTCTAAAGATTGCAACTGCGCATTCGCATGGTTTAAAAAAGCTTGTGCCACCGATTGTTCGCGCGCATCGCTGCGTATCAGGGCTTGAAACGTACTGGGCGGTAGGCCAGCTTCCAAACGTTCTTTCAATTGTTGTTCTGCAAATGCAGGGTAGTCGTGTTTTTTAAGGGCTTCAAACAAGGGGTGAGAAGGGTGAAAAGTTTGCACCCACATTTCACTGCTGGCGCTTTGTTCTGCATCGCGCCCTGCTCGGCCGCCGGCTTGCATGAGCAATGCAAACAAGCGCTCTGGCGCTCTGAAATCGCTAGAGAACAAAGCACCATCTGGGTTGATGGCGGCCACCAATGTGATGCGCCGAAAGTCATGCCCTTTGGCAATCATCTGTGTGCCCACCAAGACATCAACTTCACCACTGTGTACGCCCGCCAATTGCGCTTCTAGCGAACCCTTCAATTTGGTGCTGTCTGCATCAATGCGCATCACCTTCACGGGGTTGCCATTGGGCCGTTTGACATCGACCAATAGCTCGGCCAAATGTTCTTCAAGTTGTTCTGTGCCGCGCCCCATGGGCGCGATGTCTGCATTGCCACAGGCTGGGCATGCACGGGGCACACGCTCGGTGAAGCCGCAGTGGTGGCAGCGCAAGGTGCGATCAATTTTGTGAAACACCCGAAACGCACTGCAATGCGAGCATTCACTTTTCCAGCCGCAATCTGCGCAGTGCAACACAGGGGCATAGCCACGTCGGTTGAGCAGCAACATGCTTTGCTCGCCCTTGGCCACACGCTCTTGAATGGCGGCCATCAAAGGCGCAGACAAAACAGTTTTGCGCGGCTGGTGGTTCATGTCAACGCGGCGCACAAAGGGCAGTTGACCTGCCCCAATGCGTGCGGGCATAGGCAAGCGCAAATAGCGGCCGCCTTCTGCAGAAGGCCTGCTGTGATGCCAGCTTTCTAATGAAGGCGTGGCCGAACCCAAAATCACTTTGGCGCCTTCTAGGCGCGCTCTGTAAATGGCCAAATCACGGGCCGAATAACGCGCGCCTTCTTGTTGTTTGTAACTGGCATCGTGTTCTTCATCCACCACGATCCATTTCAAATGGGGCATGGAGGCAAAGATAGACATGCGCGTGCCCAGCACAATGCGGGCGCTGCCTTGGTGAGCCGCCAACCAACTCTTCAATCTTTGGGGGCCTGTCATGCCGCTGTGCATAGAGACCACGCCTGCATCGCCAAATCGGGCCTTGACGCGCTCCTCTAGTTGCGGCGTGAGATTAATCTCTGGCACCATCATCAAGGCTTGCGCGTTGGGGTCTTCTGCCAAACACCTGGCAACCGCTTGAAGGTAGACCTCGGTTTTGCCGCTGCCAGTGGCGCCATGCAGAAGAAACGGGCCAGATGCCTCAGCAATCTGCGACAACACATCGGCTTGTTGTTCTGACAAGGGCCAGGGTGACTGCAGGGCTGCGGTCAAAGTCTCAGGCGGTGTGACTTGTTTTTTAAAACGCCTAGCCAGTTGCACAGGCGTCAGGTCTCGGAGTTGAGGTGGCAAAGCGGCCATCGCCACTTCACCCAAAGAGCGTTGGTAATAATGAGCCGTGAATTGCACCAGCTGCAGCCAGTGCGCGCTTAAGGGCGCGACCGCCTCTAAAACTGCGATCACTTGCCGCAAAGTGTGCGTGCTCAGTGTCTGTGGCGCAGTGGTGTGAACGCCCCACACCACACCTAAAACTTCGCGATTTCCAAAAGGTACCCTGACCAACTGACCGACAGACGCAGGCAGTTCGGTGACGTAGGTCAGCAAACCGCCCACTTGACTGTGTGCGGGAGCAGAAACTGCAACGTCAAGCCACTTTTGCATTCAAAACCTTGTGAGCAGCATTAACATGAAGGTGCTCTTGCATGATGTGAATTCTTGCTCATAAATATTCTTGAAACAACAGGTAAGTTGTTGTTTTTCATGGCCTTTAGAAGCAGTCCCAATAAACTGTGGATAACTTTGTTGAAAACCCTGCGCGATGACCCGCAAACCCTTGAAAAATAAGGCTTTGATTGGATTGCTCGCGAACTGAGCAGTTTCATAAAAATGATTAAAAACAACAACTTAGAATACACGAGGGGATAACATAAAGGCTGTTAGCGAGAACAGAATTTTCAAATCTATAGACAACGCTATTGTGCATAAGTCAATAGAAAAAACCCAAAAATTTATTTATTTTTGGGTCTTTAAGAGGGTTTGTTTGCAGTAAGCAAAAGCTTTTTCTGGCTTCAGCGCCTGAGGGCTCTTGAATGCGTGTGAACCGCTTCCACCAATGCCGAAACATGCTCAGGCGGCGTGAATTGGCTAATGCCGTGGCCTAAGTTGAAAATGTGCGTGGGCCCCGTGGTGTTTTTGTCTGTGTGAGGCTTGCCAAAACTGTCCAAGACCCGAATCACTTCCTTTTGAATGTGCGCGGGTGGCGCAAACAGCACGTTGGGATCGATGTTGCCCTGAAGTACTTTGCCAGGACCACCCACCTTGCCGCTCACCATCTGACGAGCGCGGCCCAAGTTCATGGTCCAGTCGAGGCCCAGGACCTCGCAATCCAATTGGCCCATTTCCTCAAGCCACAAACCACCGCCTTTGGTGAAGACAAGGCGCGGAATGGTGACGCCCTTGTGTTCTTTCTTCAGCAAGGCCAGAACTTTGGCCGTGTAAGCCAGGCTGAACTCTTGGAAAGCGCCATCTGCCAACACACCGCCCCAGCTGTCAAAAATCATCACGGCTTGGGCGCCGGCTTCAATTTGGGTGTTCAGATAACTGGCAACGGCTTGGGCGTTGACTTCCAAAATGCGGTGCATCAAATCGGGCCGGCTGTAGAGCATGGACTTCACCAAGCGGTAATCATCAGATCCTTTGCCTTCAACCATGTAGCAGGCCAAAGTCCAGGGGCTGCCAGAAAAGCCAATGAGGGGCACACGGCCATTGAGTGCTTTGCGGATGGACGTCACTGCATCAAAGACGTAACGCAACTTGTCCATGTCGGGCACTTGCAGTTCAGCCACTGCGGCCTCGTCTCGCACCGACTTGGCAAAGCGGGGGCCTTCGCCCAGCGCAAAGCTCAAACCCAGTCCCATGGCGTCTGGCACGGTCAAGATGTCGCTGAACAAAATGGCCGCATCCAGCGGGTAACGTTCTAAAGGCTGCAAGGTGACTTCTGTGGCGAAGTCAACGTTGGTGGCCAAGCCCATGAAGCTGCCAGCTTTGGCGCGGGTGGCGCAATACTCAGGCAAATAACGACCTGCTTGGCGCATTAGCCAGACGGGCGTGTGGTCGGTCGCTTGTCGCAAACAGGCGCGCAAAAAAGTATCGTTAGACAGGGGTGCAAAGCTGGCTGTGGTCATATGAATTCTGAAAATTTCTGTGCGTTTCAATCGAAAACTTGAGCATTCTCGCAGAATGGCTGAAGGCCATTGTGCTTTAGACGATCAGCCCATCAATTTGGGGGTGAGGCCTTGACTTGGCTGAGGACCTCTTGAATTTCGCTCACACTGGGCAACTCAGACAGCAAACGCACAGGTTGCCCCGGGGCATACCATGCGTAAACGGGCACACCGTTGCGACCGAGCTCGTTCAGGGCGGCGGTGATTTGGGGGTCGTAGCGCGTCCAATCGGCCCGCAGCAACAAGACATTCTTGCTGGCAAATTCAGCCAACAAGCTGGTGTTTGAAAAAGTGACTTTCTTGTTGAATTGGCATGACACGCACCAAGCGGCTGTGAAGTCCACAAAAACGGGTTGACCCTTCTTGATGGCCGTGCTTACTTTTTCAGCCGACCATGCGTCCCATTGGCCTGGCTTTTTGGCTTCATTGCTTGGCAGGGAACTCGCTTGCGTCTCGCTGGGTGCTGGTGCCGCTACCTGGGTCCACGTGGGTCCCCAATGCCAAATCGTCAATGCCAAGACGACCACTGCCAAGGCCGCCATCACGCGGCGTACTTTGCCGTTCAGTGTCAAGGCCCAGATTAACAAAGTCAAACTCAACAAGCAGGCTAAAAATCCAGAAACACCATCTAATCCCACTTGCTGCCCCAAGACCCAAACCAACCAAACGACGGTGGCGTACATGGGAAACGCCATGAACTGACGGAATGTTTGCATCCACGCACCGGGCCTAGGCAAGAACCTCACCCAGGCCGTATTGAAAGAAATGGCCATGAAGGGCAGTGCCATGCCAATGCCCATGGCCAGAAAAACGGGCAAGGCCTGCCAAGCTGGCAAACCAATGGCCAAGCCCAAGGAGGCGCCCATGAACGGCGCCGTGCAGGGTGAGGCAATGACCACCGCAAACACACCCGACCAAAGCGAATTGGTGATGGGGTTGGACCACTGAAAGCCCGCAGCTGAACTTGGCACGAACGAACCAAATTCAAACATGCCCGACAGGTTCAAACCAATCACGGCAAACAGCATGGCAAGCGCACCCACCACCCAAGGCGATTGCAACTGAAAGCCCCAGCCCATTTGCGATCCGGCGGCGCGCAATCCCAGCATCAATGCGCCTAAAACCAAGAAAGAAATCAAGACGCCTGCAGTGAAGGCCCAAGCCGAGAGTTTCATGTCTCGGGGCCGATTAGCCATTTGTGTGATGCTCAAGAGTTTGATGGCCAACACTGGAAAAACACAGGGCATCAAATTCAACAAGATACCACCCAGTAAGGCTCCCAACATGGCAAAAATCCAAGTGGCCCAAGGTGCTGGCGCCAGGATGGGGGGCGCCAATTTTTGAAGGGTGGGCGTCAAGCTGGCGTAGTTGGGTGGCGGGTCAGAGAACACTTGCCATTGGCCTTGAACGGGTGTGTCGATGGTCCATTGGCGGCCTGAGGGTGCATCGGCCTTGCCCTGCACCAGCAACCATGTCATTTGCTGGGGGCTGTCCATGCGCTCGCTTGAAACTTGCAAGCTCACACTGGCACCCTTGGCCACCTCACCAGAGCCGCTGCTAGAACTCGCTTTTTGAACGACAGGTACTGCACTGTTTTGAACCACGTTGGCCGTTTGAGGGAACACCGTCCAGTCACTGTTTTGGAGTTCTGGCGGCAATTGCGCCAAGGTCAGATCAAGGCTGCGGCCGTCTTTGGAGATTTGGGCCCGGTGCTTGCCCTTCAAAGGCTGCGCTTGCAGTTGCAAGGCTTTCTCAAATGCACTTGCCGCCACCGAAGTGGCGCCTTTGATGGGCACCCTTAAACTGAAACTTCCCTCCTGCGGAATGCACTCTTGTTTGCAAATCAGCCAGTTGGCATGCAAATCAATTTGCACCGAAGTCTCGTTGCCCTGAGGTTTGAAGGACTTGCTGACTTGAATGGGCGTGACCAGCAACAGGGTGTCTTCATACCCAAAATTGGCCAGTGGGCCAATGGGAATACGGCGAGGGACTGGCCAAATTAAGTTGCCCGCCACCAGGCCCTCAGGCAATTTCCATTGAAGGACTGTCGGCAGACCAGAATCGCCGGGGTTGCGCCAGTAGGTGTGCCATTCTGGTTGGTGCACCATTTCTAAGCCCAGCCAAAGGGTTTTGCCTGCTTCGATGCCATTGGGCGCTTCGGCCAACAAGGTGGCTTTGACTTGGGGTGTTTGCACCATTTGACCCACGGGGCGTGGGCTCAAAATCTGCGTTTGTGCTTGCCCGTTGGACGTCAAAACCGCAAGCAAAGCAATGCCTACCCACGCACAGCGAAGGTTTAAAAGCAGGTTGCGCAAGCGGTAGAAAAACAAAGTCAAGAACATAAACGCCAAAAGCCTAACTCTACACTGCAAAATCATGCCCTTAAATCCTGAGCCTCTATTAAACTGCGCAGATTGAAAAGCCTCTTAGACATGTCACATCACATTCACTTTTGGTCCGACTTGACCACCCACGACTTTGGCCGCCTTGATACCGCGCGTGCCATTGCCGTGTTGCCTTTGGCGGCCACCGAGCAGCATGGACCGCATTTGCCTTTGTCTGTGGATGTTGACATTGTGAATGGCGTGGTTCAGTCAGCCATGACGCGTTTGAGTGAGGGCGCCTCACCAACAACTGACAAGTTGAACCCCAAAGATTTGTCCATCTTGGTCCTGCCAACACAAAGCGTAGGACTCAGTCCTGAGCATGCGGCTTTTGCCGGCACGCTCACCTTAAAAGCCGAAACACTGATCCGGCTTTGGACGGACATTGCAGAGTCTGTCAAAGCTGCAGGCATTCACAAACTGGTGCTGTTCAATGCGCATGGCGGCCATGTGGGGGCTATGGATGTGGTGGCCCGCGATTTGCGCGCGCGCTTAGGCATGTTGGTCCACAGCGTGAA
>CALCBL010000379.1 GCA_937897495.1 uncultured Burkholderiales bacterium | reverse complement strand
CAAACTTTGTACAACCTGACCAAAGATGCTGATGCTTACATCACATCTGATGTAGGTCAGCACCAAATGTGGGCCGCTCAGTATTACAAATTTAACGAGCCTCGCCGTTGGATCAATTCAGGTGGCTTGGGCACCATGGGTGTGGGCATTCCCTATGCCATGGGCATCAAGTTGGCCAAGCCAGAAGCCGAAGTGTTTTGCGTCACCGGTGAAGGCTCTGTGCAAATGTGCATACAAGAGCTTTCCACGTGTTTGCAATACAACACGCCCATCAAAATTGTGTCTTTGAACAACCGCTACTTGGGCATGGTTCGTCAGTGGCAAGAAATTGAATACTCTGGCCGTTACAGCCACAGCTACATGGATGCATTGCCCGACTTTGTGAAGTTGGCCGAAGCCTATGGCCACGTGGGCATGCTCATTGAGCGCCCCGAAGATGTCGAGCCCGCATTGCGCGAAGCCCGCAAACTGAAAGATCGCACGGTGTTCATGGACTTCCGCACCGACCCCACCGAAAACGTGTTCCCCATGGTTCAAGCAGGCAAGGGCATTACAGAAATGCTTCTAAGCCCTGAAGACCTCTAAGAACATTTTTGAAATCAATTTGAACCTATAGAAGAATCTATTGACCGCCAAGCTTGCACATTACCGTGTGCAGGGGAGGGCGGCAAAAAGAGGAATCGCACATGAAACACATCATCGCAGTCTTACTTGAAAACGAACCCGGCGCCTTGTCGCGCGTGGTGGGTTTGTTCTCTGCCCGTGGTTACAACATTGAGTCACTCAGTGTGGCGCCCACCGAAGACCCTAGCTTGTCCCGCATGACCATCCAAACGGCGGGCTCTGACGACGTCATTGAACAAATTACCAAGCACCTGAACCGCCTCATTGAAGTGGTCAAAGTGGTTGACCTCACAGAAGGCGCCTACACCGAGCGTGAACTCATGCTGGTCAAGGTGCGCGCTGTGGGCAAAGAACGTGAAGAGATGAAGCGCATGGCCGACATCTTCCGTGGTCGCGTGATTGATGTCACCGACAAAAGCTACACCGTGGAACTGACGGGCGACCAATCCAAAAACGATGCGTTTTTGGAAGCCCTTGACCGCAGCGCCATTCTTGAAACAGTCCGTACTGGTGCCTGTGGCATTGGGCGGGGTGAGCGCATTTTGCGCGCCTAAATTTTTTTGATTGATTTTTGAAGGAGAGAACCCATGAAAGTGTTTTACGACAAAGACTGTGACCTCAGCGTCATCAAAGGCAAAACAGTTGCCATCATCGGCTACGGCTCACAAGGCCACGCACACGCCCAAAATTTAAATGACAGCGGCGTGAAAGTGGTTGTGGGTTTGCGCAAAAACGGCGCAAGCTGGCCCAAGGTTGAAAAAGCTGGCCTCAACGTCATGGAAGTGGCTGCCGCTGTGAAAGCGGCCGACGTGGTCATGATTTTGTTGCCCGACGAGCAAATTGCCGATGTGTACCGCAACGACGTTGAGCCCAACATCAAAAAGGGTGCCTCTTTGGCATTTGCACACGGCTTCAACGTTCACTACAACCAAGTGATTCCCCGCGATGACCTCGACGTTTGGATGGTGGCTCCTAAGGCCCCAGGCCACACAGTGCGCAACACCTACACCCAAGGTGGCGGCGTGCCTCACCTAGTGGCAGTGCACCAAGACAGAAGCGGCAAAGCCAGTGCATTGGCACTTAGCTATGCCATGGCCAACGGTGGTGGCAAGGCTGGCATCATTGAAACCAACTTCAAAGAAGAAACCGAAACTGACTTGTTCGGCGAGCAAGCTGTGTTGTGCGGCGGCGCTGTTGAACTCATCAAGATGGGTTATGAAACTTTGGTCGAAGCCGGTTATGCGCCTGAGATGGCGTACTTCGAGTGCTTGCACGAGTTGAAGCTCATTGTTGACCTCATTTACGAAGGCGGCATTGGCAACATGAACTACTCCATCTCTAACAATGCAGAGTATGGCGAGTACGTCACGGGCCCTGAAATCATCAACGAGCAATCACGCGAAGCCATGCGCAACGCCCTGAAACGCATTCAAACCGGTGAGTACGCCAAGATGTTCATCTTGGAAGGCCGCACCAACTACCCAAGCATGACGGCACGCCGTCGTTTGACCTCTGAGCACTCGATTGAAGTTGTAGGCGCACAATTGCGCTCTATGATGCCTTGGATTGCCAAAAACAAGTTGGTTGACAAAACACGCAACTGATTTCGGCATCCGCTTCAACCAAAAGAAAGCTCGCATGCACGATGGTTCAGAAAATTCCGACGGCGTCGAGTTGAGCAGTCAACCACGTAAGCCCCGAAAGGGCATTTACGTGTTGCCCAACCTCTTTACGTTGGCAGCTTTGTTCGGTGGCTTTTATGCCATCGTGATGGCCATGAATGGCCGTTTTGACATGGCTGCCATTGGTGTTTTCTGTGCCATGGTGCTAGACAGCCTAGACGGCCGTGTGGCGCGCATGACCAACACCCAAAGTGCCTTTGGCGAGCAGATGGACTCTTTGTCCGACATGGTCTCCTTTGGTGCAGCGCCCGCGCTGATTGCTTACGAGTGGTCACTCAAAGGACTGGGTCGTTGGGGTTGGATAGCCGCTTTTGTTTACTGTGCTTGCGCCGCTTTGCGCTTGGCGCGTTTCAATGTCAACACCGCGGTGGTTGACAAGCGGTTTTTCCAAGGTCTGCCTTCTCCTGCGGCTGCGGCCTTGGTCATGGGCTTCATCTCCATCATGACCGATGCTGAAATTTCGCCCAGCTCCATGGCTTGGCCCATGTTTGTGGTGGCGCTGTTTTCAGGGCTCACCATGGTCACCAACGTGCCTTTTTACAGTTTTAAAGATGTCGGCATGAAGCAAAGTGTGCCCTTTGTGGTCATTGTGCTGCTTGCCCTTGGCATTGCGGCGGTCAACATTCACCCCCCTATGGTGCTTTTTGGCTTGTTCGTCAGTTACGGGCTGAGTGGCTATGTCTTGTATGGCTGGCGCCGTTTTAAGGGTGAACCCACCAGCGTTATTAGCACCTCTACCGAAGACCCCGATGAGCGCGGGCTTCACAAGTAATGACCTTTTCTAAAAGTTGTGATACAGTATTTCTATGAAAACGAATTTGCTAGCCCTACTACTGACGCCCCACGGGCGGGATGTATAGCGCACGCTGTTCAGTTTCCCATCAAGCCCGTATGCCAATCGCAGCGGGCTTTTTTTATTTCAGAGCCGCTTTTTTGAAGATTTAAACCAGGAGTAAAACATGGCCGATAAATTGATTATTTTTGACACGACATTGCGCGATGGTGAGCAGTCGCCAGGTGCTTCCATGAACCGTGACGAAAAGCTGCGCATTGCGCGTCAATTAGAGCGATTGCGCGTTGACGTGATCGAAGCTGGTTTTGCAGCCAGCTCCAACGGTGACTTTGAAGCTGTAAAGGCCATTGCCAACGCCATCAAAGATTCCACCATCTGCTCACTGTCGCGCGCCAACGACCGAGATATTTCACGCGCAGCAGAAGCTTTGAAGGGTGCCAACAATGGCCGCATCCACACCTTCATTGCAACCTCTGAATTGCACATGGAAAAGAAACTCCGCATGACGCCCGATCAGGTTTTCGAGCAAGCCAAACAGTCCGTCAGGTTTGCACGCAATTTGGTCGCAGACGTCGAGTTCAGCCCAGAAGATGGCTACCGAAGTGACATGGATTTCTTGTGCAGAATTTTGGAAGCAGTCATTGCTGAAGGCGCAAGCACCATCAACGTGCCCGACACCGTTGGGTACGCTGTACCAGAGTTGTATGGTCAGTTCATCAAAACACTTCGCGAACGAATTCCAAACTCCGACAAAGCCATTTGGTCTGTCCATTGCCACAACGACTTGGGCATGGCGGTGGCCAACAGTTTGGCAGGTGTGAAGTTGGGCGGTGCACGTCAGGTTGAATGCACCATCAATGGCTTGGGTGAGCGGGCCGGCAATTGTTCTTTGGAAGAAATTGTCATGGCCGTCAGAACGCGCAAAGACTACTTTGGTTTAGAGATGAACATCGACCCTGTGCACATCGTGGCAGCCAGTCGCATGGTCAGTCAGACCACAGGCTTTGTTGTGCAGCCCAACAAGGCAGTGGTGGGTGCCAATGCTTTTGCACATGCCTCAGGTATTCACCAAGATGGCGTGCTCAAAGCGCGCGACACTTACGAAATCATGCGGGCAGAAGATGTGGGTTGGTCAGCCAACAAAATTGTGCTGGGCAAATTAAGCGGCCGCAACGCCTTCAAGCAACGCATGCAAGAGCTGGGTGTGGTGCTCGAAAGTGAGACAGAGTTGAACGCTGCCTTTACGCGTTTCAAAGAATTGGCAGACCGCAAAAGCGAAATCTTTGACGAGGATATCTTGGCCTTGGTCAGTGAGGAAAGCGTCACCCAAGACAAAGAGCAATATGCTTTTGTATCTTTGGCACAACACAGTGAAACAGGAGAGCGACCCAGCGCTGCCATTGTTTTTACGGTCAGTGGCAAGGAAGTTCATGGCAAATCGGAGGGCAATGGCCCAGTAGATGCATCCCTCAAAGCCATTGAATCGATCGTGGAAAGCGGTGCTGAAATGGTGCTTTATTCTGTGAACGCCATCAGTGGATCGACCGAAAGCCAAGGCGAAGTCACGGTTCGCTTGCAAAACAGCGGCCGCGTGGTCAATGGCGTAGGCTCTGACCCCGACATCATTGTGGCCTCGGCCAAGGCCTATTTGAGCGCATTGAATAAACTTCAAAGCAAAGCAGACAGGGTGGCGGCTCAGGGCTAATTGCTTTAAAGCAAAGACTGAGCAAGGTCTTCAAGAAGCTTGCGCAAGGTGTTGATCTTGCGCAGCTTTTTTATTTTGGTACACTGTCGCAAGTTTCTATGAGACTCGCCAATTTCCGAATGACTTTGAGCCTCGAAAGTAATGCTTTGAATCCACTAAATCGCCTGTTTTCCTGCCGTGTTTTCAATCCTTGTTTGCCTTTGTGCATCTTGGCCTTGATGTCACTTCCAAGCTTTGCGGCAGACAACGAAAACACGCGAAAACCAGTTGCCGCCAAAAAACCGGTGGTTTCTGCACAAAACACAGCCAAATCTGCAGCTAAACCTTCACCCAAGGCCTCAGCTAAAAATACTCAAAAACCCCGTAAATCCGTCAAGCAAAAGTCCACAGACACAAGACCTTCTTTTGGCCGCATTGCCGGTTTACACCAAGGCGCTGACTTTCTCGATTTGCGTTCCAGCGTGGCACTTGTCATTGATCAAGACACACATGAAGTTTTAATTCGCAAGAACGACATGGCCGTCTTGCCCATTGCATCACTTACCAAACTCATGACAGGCTTGGTCATCAGCGATGCCAACTTGGCTCAAAGCGAAATGATCACCATCACCCAAGATGATGTGGACACCGAAAAGGGCAGCACCTCGCGTTTGGCTGTTGGTTCGGTACTCAGCCGCGGTGACTTGTTGCACCTGGCCTTGATGGCCAGTGAAAATCGCGCTGCACACGCATTGGGCAGAACTTATCCAGGTGGCATGCCCTTGTTTGTCAAAGCCATGAACGACCGCGCTAAAGACCTTGGCATGGCGTCCACACATTACGTCGATCCGACTGGACTTTCCAGCCGCAACCAATCCAGCGCCACAGATTTGGCCGTGCTGGTCGGTGCGGCTTACGATGTCCCCTTGATGCGCGAACTTTCGACATCACCTGGTCGAGAGGTGGCTGTGGGCCGCAGAACTCTGCAATACAACACCACCAACAGGCTGGTGAAAAGTCCCAACTGGGACATCGGTTTGCAAAAGACGGGCTACATCTCTGAAGCTGGCCAATGCTTGGTCATGCAGACCAAGGTGGCGGGACGCAAAATCATCATGGTGTTTTTAGACTCTGCTGGCAAATTAAGCCGAATTGCAGATGCTGAGCGAGTTCGACGCTGGGTCGAAAATCAAAATGTTCGCAGTCAAGTTGCTTCAGCCGATGCGGCTGGCTAAAGCCTCAATCTTTGTAGCCTAGGGCTTGAGAAATTCCTTCGGCTGTTGCTTGCAATTTGGCCGACCAAGCTTCGTCAATTCGATCAGCGGGTGCTGAGATAGAAAGGCCCGCAAGCAACTTGCCCTGGTCATCGTAAATGCCTGCTGCAATACAGCGCACACCCAATTCCAATTCCTCGTTGTCGCGCGCAATGCCATATTGGCGAACCTTTGACAGTTCACGTTCCAGCACTTGCAACTGTGTAATGCTATTTTTGGTCTGACCGTTTAAGCCTGTGCGCGTAGCGTAGCTTCGAACCTTCATGGGCTCATCTACAGACAAAAACAACTTGCCGACCGATGTTAGATGCAAAGGCGCACGGCCGCCAATGGCTCTGACAACTTGCATGCCCGAGCGCTCGCTGAAGGCGCGTTCGATGTAAACAATTTCATCGCCCTGTCGCATGCTTAAGTTGACAGGTTGTTGGATCAGTTTGTGCAAATCACGCATGGGCGCAAGTGCGGCATCGCGCACATTGAGGCGCGCCTTGACCAGGTTTCCCAGCTCTAACATGCGCATGCCCAATCGATAGCTGCCAGGTTCTGGGCGATCTACAAAACGGCCAATGGTCAGGTCGTTCAAGATTCGGTGTGCGGTGGACGGATGCAAGCCTGTTTTTTCACTGATCTCTTTGAGCGAAATAGCATCTTCTCTAGAAGCCAATACATCCATCAGTGAAAACAAGCGCTCTATGACTTGAATGGTCGGTGCTGCTGGCGGGTGTGCTTCAGCTTTTCTCATGGGACTGAACCTAGTGCTGTTTGTGAAATCTTATTTTACAAGATGAAATTGGCTTTGTGGTGATCCAATTTGTCAGCGCGAAGAAGGGTGAGGCTTCCATTGGTCGTTTTGAAGGCTTTCGCAGGGCGCAAAGCGTTCTTTGTATTGCATTTTGGGGCTGGCACCAATCCAGTAGCCCATGTAAACGTAAGGCAGCCCTAGGTCTTTGGCCTGTTGAATTTGCCAAAGCACGCCATAAGTGCCGTAACTGGCGTGCTCCTCTGGGGCATAAAAGGTGTACACCGCAGACAAGCCTTGGTTCAGGACATCGACAATGCAGACCATTTTGAGTTCACCCACTTCGCCAGTGGCACAGGCTTCTCTGAACTCTACCAACCTCGAATTGACGCGACTTTGAAGCAAAAACTGCTTGTACTGCTCAATGCTGTCTTGGTCCATGCCGCCACCCGAATGGCGGCTGTTTTGATAGCGCAAATACAAGTCGTAATGCTCATTTTCAAAACCCAATCTAGACACGCGTGCCACCAAGTTTTGATGTTTTCTCAGAGCTCGCTTTTGACTTTTGTTGGGCTTGAACTCATTGCACAGAACGCGCATGGGCACACATGCTTGGCAGCCATCGCAATAGGGCCGGTAGGTAAAGAGGCCACTTCTGCGAAAGCCACGCTCGACCAAGTCTGAGTACACATCGGTTTGAATCAAATGACTGGGCGTCGCCACCTGGGAGCGTGCTTCACGGCCATCTAAATAACTGCAAGGGTAGGCCGCAGTGGCATAAAACTGCAGCGTGCTAAAGGGCAGGTCCTTGAGGTGTGTCATGGTGCGCCCGTTCGCCAAACATCCCAATCAATTTGGGCATTTTTCCAGTCAGGACTTGTGAGTTTCAAGGCAGGCACACTTTGAGCTAAAAATGCGGTGCGCGTCATTTCGCTGGCGCCCATCGAGGCCAAATGAGCCGTATTTTGCTGGCAATCAATGGCCTGAATACTGTGTTGCTCGCAGACATGAACCAAAGCTGCAAGTGCCATTTTGGAGCCGTCACTGAGCGTGCTGAACATGGATTCGCCAAACACAGCTTTGCCAATGCAAACAAAGTACAGACCTGCCACCAAGTGGCCATCGAGCCATGTTTCGGCGCTGTGCGCGTAGCCTGCTCTGTGCAAGGCTTTGTAGGCCGCCACCATGGGCGGCACGATCCAAGTTCCTTTTTGACCTTCTCTGGGGCTTTGCGCGCATGCTTCTATCACGTCGTCAAATGCGCGGTCAAAACACAACTCAAATTGAGGATGTGCCGAATAACGAGCCAAGGTTTTTCGCAAAGATCGGTGAAGTTTGAAGTGTTTGATTTGCAGCACCATGCGGGGATCGGGGCTCCACCACAGCACAGGCTGGTCGGCGTTGAACCAAGGAAACACGCCTTTGGCATAGGCTTCTAAAAGCCGCTCAACCCCTAAATCTGAGCCCGCTGCCAGCAAACCTGGCGCCTCGGTATCTTCGCCCCATGCGTTTTGTACAGGGGGCAGCGGTAAATGGCTTTCAATCCATGGAAGATGAGGTTGGAGGGTGTCGGCGGACATGTTTCCAGTTTATGCTAATGCCTATGAAACTTTACAACTACTTCCGTTCCTCAGCGTCATTTCGAGTCCGAATTGCACTGCACTTGAAGGGCTTGCCCTATGAATATATCGCAGTTCACATTGGCAAGGGCGAACACAAGGAAGCTGCCTACAGCAGTGTGGCTGCTGACAACCTGGTGCCTAACTTGGTTGTGGAGGGAGAGCACCTGAGCCAGTCCATGGCCATCATTGAATACCTGGATGAGACCCACCCAGAGCCTGCGTTGTTGCCAAAGGATGCACTGGGCCGAGCGCGTGTCCGCGCTTTGGCGCAATCAATTGCGTGTGAAATTCACCCGATCAACAACCTGCGTGTTCTGAAATACCTCAGCGTTGACTTGGGTTTGAGCGAAGACCAGAAAAACGCGTGGTATCGCCATTGGGTGAGAGACGGACTGGAGGCCTTTGAGCGCCAGTTGGCACAAGGCCCTCAATCGACCTACTGTTTTGGCAACACGCCCACCTTGGCCGATTGCTGCTTGGTACCGCAAATTTTCAATGGCAAAAGGTTTGAGGTGAGCTTCGATGGCTTGCCTTTGACCATGGCGGCCTTCGATGCCTGCATGAAATTGGACGCCTTCCAAAAAGCCCAACCCTCTGCCTGCCCTGACGCAGCCTAAAGGCTTGATCGGATTTCAACCCGAATGGCCCGCACCGAACTTTGTGCGGGCCCTCATGACCACCCGAGAAGGCGGTGTTTCAGCCGAGCCTTGGTCATCTCTTAATCTGGGGCTGATGTCGGGTGATGAGCCTAGTCAAGTCCTTGTCAACCGCGGCTTGGTTGAAAGTGCCATGGGTGTGCCGGCGGTTTATCTCAAGCAAGTGCATGGTGTGAAGGCGGTGGACATTGAAGCGCAGACGCCTTCAGGGCTTGAGGGCGATGTAGCTTGGACCACGCAAAGTGGTATTGCGTGCGCCATGATGGCGGCCGATTGTTTGCCTATTTTGGTGTGCCACCCAAAGGCCAAGTGGGTTGCTGCGGCACATGCTGGATGGCGCGGCCTCGCTGGTGCCAACGGTCATGGTGTGGTGGAAACGCTTGCCCAAGGTGCAACAGCGCATGGGTTTTCCGTACAAGACTGTATGGTTTGGTTAGGGCCCTGTATTGGGCCGACTGCATTTGAAGTGGGGCAGGATGTGCTTGACGCCTTCATTTCAACGCAAAAGCCAGCCCTTGAAACAATGCGGACCGAAGACTTTTTTGTGGCTCAGGGTGCAGGCAAGTATTTGGCCGATTTGGCAGGGCTTGCTCGATGGCGGCTCATTGCGGCAGGCTTTCAAGTCATTTGCGGCAACGACAGTTCCTTGGCTTGGTGCACCTATCGCCAAGAATCCAAATACCACTCTCACAGGCGCGATGCCGTGCGCAAAGGTGGCTCGGGGCGCATGGCCGCTTACATCTGGATTACAGCTTAGGGTCTGGCGCGGCTGACGGCTTGGGTGTGTTTGCCTGAGTTTCGTTGCCGTTTTGTGACTTGGCCAGGTCTGTGGCCTCGTGCTCACGTGCCAATCTGACCCTCTTGCGACGAGGTGAATCCATGATGTAAATAATTATGCTGGTTGGAAGGATCCCGTAAAGAATGAAGGTGACAATCCCTCCTAGGACGGTTCCATTTGTGTTGGTGGCCTCGGCAACGCTCATCATGAGCGCGACGTAAATCCAAGCAATTGCAACGATGTACATGAGTATTTATTTGAAAAATAACAGGAGATGAGCACATGACAAATTCTCAAAACGAATTTTGGTCACGCGCTGGCGAAGAGTTTCAGCAAAATCTGGCTAAAAGCTGGGGTCAGGCCATGCAAACTTTTCAAACCATGGACCTAGGCGGTATTGTGCCTCCTGCACAAGATGCTGTGCCGCAACTTACTTTTTCTCAGGAAAAGTTAAAGGAATTGCAGGCCGCCTATTTAGAAGAAGCCACGGCGCTTTGGAATCATGGCCTTGAATCGAAGCATGAAATGAAGGACCGACGTTTTTCAAGCGAGGCATGGACTGCCAATCCCATGGCCGCTTTCACGGCGGGCTCTTATTTGCTGAATGCCAAAACACTCATGGGTTTGGCTGATGCGGTTGAGGCCGACGAACACACACAAAACAAAATCAAATTTGCAGTCGAGCAATGGGTTGCGGCTTCTGCCCCAAGTAACTTCTTAGCCTTCAATGCAGAAGCGCAAAAGAAAGCCATAGACACTCAAGGTGAGAGTCTTGCCAAGGGAATTCAAAACTTGTTGCATGACATGCAGCAGGGTCATGTGTCCATGACAGACGAAAGCAAGTTTGTGGTGGGTGAAAACGTGGCCACCACCGAAGGCGCTGTGGTTTTTGAAAATGAATATTTTCAATTGATTGAGTACAAACCGCTCACGGCCAAGATTTACGAAAAACCATTTTTGTTGGTGCCGCCTTGCATCAACAAGTTTTACATTCTTGATTTGCAGCCTAACAACTCATTCATTCGTTATGCAGTCAGTCAAGGTCACCGCACCTTTGTGGTCAGCTGGCGCAACCCCGATGAAAGCATGGCGCAAAAGTCATGGGATGACTACATTGAAAATGCGGCCATCAAAGCCATCAGCCAAGTTCAGCACATCACGGGTGCCAAGCAAATCAATGCTTTGGGCTTCTGTGTAGGCGGCACCATTTTGAGCAATGCTTTGGCTGTCTTGGCAGCGCGCGGTGAAAAACCTGTGGCCAGTGCCACATTTCTGACCACGCTCATTGACTTTACCGATACAGGCATCCTAGATGTTTTCATTGACGAAAACTTCGTGAAGTTCCGTGAAATGCAAATGGGCAAGGGCGGTTTGCTCAAAGGCCAAGATTTGGCTTCTACCTTCAGCTTCTTGCGCCCCAACGACTTGGTGTGGAACTATGTGGTTGGCAATTATTTGAAAGGTGAATCACCTCCGCCGTTTGACTTACTGTACTGGAACAGCGACTCCACCAATTTGCCTGGCCCTTTTTACGCGTGGTACTTGCGCAATACCTATTTGGAAAATAAATTTGTCACCCCTGGTGCTGTGACGGTGTGTGGCGAACAGATTGACCTGGGCAAGCTAGACATGCCCGTTTACATCTATGGCTCCAGAGAAGACCATATCGTGCCCATTGGTGGTGCATATGCATCGACTCAGCACCTTCCTGGCAAAAAACGATTCGTCATGGGTGCATCGGGGCACATTGCAGGTGTGATCAATCCACCGGCAGCCAACAAGCGCAGCCACTGGTTGCGTGAAGATGGCAAATTTCCGGCTACGGCCGACCAATGGATTGCTGGTGCCACAGAATTGCCTGGCAGTTGGTGGACCGATTGGTCTAATTGGCTGCACAAGCATGCTGGCAAGCAAATTGCTGCGCCTAAGCATTATGGAAAAGATGCCAAATTCAAAGCCATTGAAGCGGCGCCAGGGCGCTACGTCAAGGCGCGTGCCTAATTCGAAATTTAAATTCAGTTCGTAGATTAAAAAAGGAAGACACATGGAAGACATCGTCATTGTTTCAGCTGCTCGCACAGCTGTGGGTAAGTTTGGGGGCTCATTGGCCAAAATTGCAGCGCCAGAGTTGGGCAGCATTGCCATTCGCGAAGCCATTGCTCGCGCTGGCCTTGGCATGGATCAAATTGGTGAAGTCATCATGGGCCAAGTTTTGACGGCTGGCGCAGGACAAAACGCTGCACGGCAAGCCATGATGAAAGCCGGCGTTGCCAAAGAAACACCCGCCCTCACCATCAACGCGGTGTGTGGCTCTGGTTTGAAAGCCGTCATGTTGGCAGCGCAAGCTGTGGCATGGGGCGACAGCGACATTGTGGTGGCAGGTGGTCAAAAAAACATGAGCGCATCACCCCACGTTTTGATGGGC
>CALCBL010000378.1 GCA_937897495.1 uncultured Burkholderiales bacterium | reverse complement strand
TTAGCACCCGTGGTGGTGGCTCAACACATTCGATCGGGCAAACTCATTGCTTTGGGTGTGGCTGGTGCTAAGCGTATTCCTATTTTGCCGGATGTGCCTACTATGGCCGAAGCTGGTTTGCCCAATGTGGAGGCCTCTGGTTGGAATGGCCTATTTGTACCCGCCGGTACGCCTAAGGCAGTGATTCAAAGAATTCAAACTGATGTGGCTGCCATCATGAACTCACCTGAATTTAGGGCAGAGGCACAGAGTCTCGGCTACGAACTTGGCGGCGAAGGCGCTGAAGAATTTTCAGCCTACATCAAATCTGAGTTGCAGCGATGGGGTCAAGTGATCAAAGACGGCAACATCAAAGCCGAATAAATTCAATCAACATGAAGTCAGAAAGGGAAATTCGATGATCCGCAACATACTCGCCCTCTGCGTGGCCACGCTTATTGGTGGTATTTCTAGCCAGGCTTTGGCGCAAGCCTACCCGAACAAACCGATCAAAATCATTGTGCCTGCGGGGCCTGGTGACAGCTGCGATATTTTGACGCGTCTCATTGCGCCCAAACTCACAGAGCGTTTGGGCCAGCCCATTGTGGTGGACAACCGCGCCGGCTCTGCTGGCCAATTGGGTTTAACACTGTTAAAGCAAGCTGCACCCGATGGCTACACATTGGGCTGCGGACAAGGCGGCAACATGGTCATTGTGCCCTTGGCCTATGCCAAAGTGGCCTACGATTCTCGCAAAGACTTCACACCCATGGCCATGATGGCTTCCAATTTTGTGGCTTTGGTGGTCAGCCCCAAAACGCCTTTCAAAACCGTGAAGGAATTGATCGATTATGGCAAAGCCAATCCGGGCAAGCTCACCTTCGGCACCAATGGTGAAGGCGCATTTTTGCATTTCGCCACCGAACGCTTGCGCATGATGGCGGGCTTTGATTACATGCATGTGCCCTACCGCGACATGAACGCTGTGTTCACGCAAATGTTGGGCGGCGACATTGATGCATCGGTGGGCTCTTTCATTTCGGTTCAACCTTTGGCCGATTCGGGCAAGCTGCGTTTGTTGGGCATTGCGCGCGCCACGCGTTCACCCGACTATCCCAATGTGCCCACCATTGCTGAAACTGTACCTGGCTACACCTCAGGCGGCTGGTTTGGCATCATTGGCCCTGCAGGTGTGCCCAAAGACATTGTGACGCTGCTGAATAAAGAAGTGAACTGGGCACTTCAGCAAACTGATGTTCGCGATC